>JBGSWT010000692.1:0-4044 GCA_041751815.1 Pseudonocardiaceae bacterium | reverse complement strand
TCGATACCACGTCGAGATCGCTCGCGATGCCCTGCGCGCCCTGGCCAAGCTCGATAAACCGGTCCGCCGCCGCGTGCAAGCCGCCATCGACGCGCTCGGCGCACAGCCTCGGCCGCCCGGCATGATCGCTCTACAGGGCCTGCCTGGCGCATACCGCGTCCGGGTGGGCGACTACCGGGTGATCTACACCGTTGATGACGGCTGGCTCGTGGTTCTGGTGATCGACCTGGGCCACCGCCGCGAGATCTACCGCGACCTATAAGCCGGTAATCCAGGGGTTACGCGATGTCCGGTGGGCTGGCCAGGGGGCGAACTCGGCTGCACCGCCCACCTCGGTGGCGGTGCGGACCAGTTCGGCGACCACGTCGAGATCGAGGTCGGCGAGTCGATCGCTGCCGGAGTGACCCTCCCAGTGGTGGCGGGCCGTGGCTCGGCGGTACGGTAATCAGTATGGCGACGAAGAAGATCACCATCACGCTAGGCGAAGACCAGTTGGCACGTATCCGCCACTTGGTCGGGTCCGGAAAGGCCCAGAGCATCTCGGGCTTCGTGCAGCACGCAGTGAGCGTGTCTCTCGACGATGTCGCCGGCTGGGGAGCGATGCTCGCTGAAGCTCTGACCCAGACCGGCGGCGACCTCACTGCGGACGAACGAGCGTGGGCCGATCGGATTCTCGGCACCGGTGAGCACAGCAAGCGACCGGCAGCGTGATCGCGGGGACCACCTTCGATGCCGGCGGGCTCATCGCTCTCGATCGCGACGACCGGCAGGTGATCGTGCTGCTTGCCCGAGCCGCCGAGGCCGGTGCTCGGGTCACCGTCCCGGCAAGTGCCTTGGCCCAGGCGATCCGCCGACCTGAACGGCAAGCTCGCCTCGCCAGATTGATCCGCCAGCCCACGACGAACGTCGTGTCCCTCGATCGTGTCGATGCCACCAACATCGGGCGGCTACTCGCCACCAGCGGTACCGCCGACATCGTCGACGCCCACGTCGTGGTCTGTGCACGACGTAGCGCTCAACAGGTCGTCACCACTGACCCGGATGACCTTCGCCGCCTCGATCCACACCTTGACGTCGTCACGCTCTAATCCCCGGCGCCACCCAGGAGTCAAGCGGGCAGGATCGGCACGTCGTAGGCGGCGAACGCGCGGTCACTTGTGACGATCGTGAGCCCCTCGCAGCGGGCCTGCGCAATGAGCAGCCGATCGAACGGATCGCCGTGATTGGCCGCGAAGCCGAGTATCGCGATGCCGTGCTCGATCGTCACCGGCAATGCCGTGAACCCATGGCGCGCTATCTGGGCCACCAGATCACCCGGCGCGTCGAGCTTTCCCTTTGCCACCTTGATCGAGATCTCGACCGCGCTCACCGGTGAGACCCAAACCTCGTTTACCCGACTGCGGATCGCGGCGCGGGCCTCGTCGCGTAAGCGAGCACCCCCCTCCAACCACCAGATCAGCGCGTGGGTGTCTAGCAGCAATCTCACAGCCGGTCGGCCTCGTCCGGAAAGATCGGCGCGTTCTCCATGAGATCGATGAGTTCGTGGTCCGGTTCATCAAAGTCCGGCGCCATCCAGACCCTGCCCTCCCAACCACCGGGAACCCGGTCCGAACGCGTGCGCTGGAGCGGAACGAGCCGCGCGACCGGACGACCGTTTCGGGCGATGATGATCTCATCACCGGCCTCCACCTGCTCCAGCAGCTTGGAGAGTTGAGTCTTGGCCTCATAGACGTTCACTTGCTTCTCCACGACCTCAACCTCGCAACTGGTCGGACTCGTCCGGGAAGATCGGTCCGTTATGCACGACGAACGTAGTCGTGGCGTCATGCGGGTTGACCTGCTCTGCCATCAGCTCAGGCTACTAGACCAAGTCTGGTCAGACCAAATTCAGTAACCGGCTCTCCCGGCCCTAGTGATCGCCAGTGCCTGGCGGGACGAAGGGCAGGGTGGGCGGCGCTCCATGTTCGATCAGCTCGGCCAGTGCGGCGGTGTCCAGATGGGTCGCGACGAGGTCGCCGAGCAGGTCAAGTTGCGCCGTCCGCACCGCGGTGAAGCTGGTATCGGGTGCCGGCTGGAAACCAGGACGGTCTGCCAGGCAGGCCACCCGGCGAAGCAGGGCGCGGCGGAAGGCATCGTTCTCGAAGAGCCCGTGCCAGTGGCTGCCCAGCACGTGGCCGCCATCAGAACCGTCCTCAACGCCAGTCACCAACGGTGGATCGCCGCGGTGCACCACCCGGCCGTGGTGGATCTCGTAGCCGGTCACTGGCTCGCCCAGCGCCGTCCCGGACGGGCGGGCCAGGTGTTTGGCGTGGTCGAAGACCACCTCAAGGTCGAGCAGTCCCAGCCCAGGCACCACCCCGGCACCCGACTCGACGTCATCGACGATGACGCACCCCAGCATCTGGTAGCCGCCGCAGATGCCGAACACCGGTCGCCCGGCTGCAGCGTGTGCGACCACCGCGTCGGCCAGCCCAGTCCGGCGTAACCAGGAAAGGTCTGCGACGGTGGACTTCGAGCCGGGCAGCACCACCAGGTCGGCGTCGGCCAGCCGGGAGGGCTCGGTGACATAGCGGACCGCCACGCCGGGCTCGCAGGCCAACGCGTCGACATCGGTGCCATTGGAGATCCGCGGCAGCCGCACCACGGCTACCCGCAGCCATTGACTGCCGCAAGGCGCCGCGCAACGCCCGACCACACTGTCAGCGGCGTGTGCCAGCGAATCCTCAGCGTCCAGCCACAGCTGATCACAAAACGGCAATACTCCATAGCAGCGTCGGCCGGTCAGCGCCCGCAGCTGCTCCAGGCCAGGCGCGAGCAGGTCCGGATCGCCGCGGAACTTGTTGATCACGAATCCGGCCACCAAAGCCTGGTCAGCGGGTGCCAGCAGGGCCAGGGTGCCGAACAGGTGCGCGAGCACGCCCCCGCGGTCGATATCCCCGACGACCAGCACCGGCAGCCCAGCCGCCCGGGCCAACCCCATGTTCGCGATGTCGGTGGACCGCAGATTGATCTCGGTGGGCGATCCAGCGCCTTCGCAGACCACCACCTCGTACTCGGCCCGCAATGCGGACAACGCGCCCACCACGACGTCGAGGAGTTCCGCCTTCCGGTCCCGGTAGGACACCGCAGACACCGTGCCGTCCGCCTGTCCGAGCACCACCACCTGGGCGGACCGGTCACTGCCCGGTTTGAGCAGCACTGGATTGAACCGCACCTCGGGCTCGATGCCGCACGCAGCAGCCTGCACCGCCTGAGCCCGGCCGATCTCCCCGCCGTCGGGGGTCACCACCGAGTTGTTGGACATGTTCTGCGCCTTGAACGGCGCCACCGACACCCCGCGACGGGCCAACCACCGGCAGATCCCGGCCACCAGCACGCTCTTACCCGCGTCCGACGTGGTGCCGGCGACCAGCAGGGCTCCGCGCATGATTATCTCGGGCGCATGACTTACGGCAGGGTCAGGATCTCCGCGCCGTCCGCGGTGACCACCAGGGTGTGCTCGAACTGCGCAGTGCGTTGCTTGTCCTTGGTGGTCACCGTCCACCCGTCCGACCACAGGTCGTAGTCGATCGTGCCCAGGGTGATCATCGGCTCGATCGTGAAGGTCATGCCCAGCTCCAACACGGTGTCCACGGCCGGCTCGTCGTAGTGCAGCACGACCAGACCGCTGTGGAAGCAGCGGCCGATGCCGTGGCCGGTGAAGTCGCGGACCACGCCGTAGCCGAAACGCTTGGCGTAGGCCTCGATGACCCGGCCGACCACGTTGAGCTGCCGGCCCGGGCGCACCGCGCGGATCCCGCGCATCATCGCCTCGTGGGTGCGCTCGACGAGTAGCCGGTCCTCCTCCGCGACCTCCCCGGCGAGGACCGTGGCGTTCGTGTCGCCGTGCACCCCCCCGATGAAGGCGGTGACGTCGATGTTGACGATGTCGCCGTCCTCGATCACCGTGGAGTCCGGGATGCCGTGGCAGATCACCTCGTTGAGGCTCGTGCAGCACGACTTCGGGAAACGCTTGTAACCCAGGGTCGACGGATAGGCGCGGTG
>JBGSWT010000691.1:0-2394 GCA_041751815.1 Pseudonocardiaceae bacterium | reverse complement strand
TGGGCGTCGACATCGTCCGCCGCTCGCTCACCGAGCCGGCCTTCCTGATCGCCAGCAACGCCGGCCACTCGGGCCAGGAGGTGGTCAGCAGGATCGCCGAGCTCGGGGTCGACGACGGATTCGACGCCCTCGAGGGCCGCTTCGGCAACATGATCGAGATGGGCATCATCGACCCGCTGCGAGTGGCCCGGGCGGCGCTCCAGAACGGTGCTTCCGTGGCCGGGCTGCTGCTCACCACCAACTCGCTGGTCGCTGAGGAACAGACCCCGTGGTGCGGCAGTAGGGCGCTGATGACGGAGTTCGGGTCGCTGGACGAGGGGCTGCGGCAACCGTCTCCCGACTCGAGCACCCCGCAGTCGTTAGGCCTGGGTCCGTCAATCGGCTGAGCTGCGGCAATCCATCTCGACGGGCAGGGCCGCTAGCGAACTGGGTCAGGTCCAGTACTTCGGGCGGGTCAGCGTGATGCCGGTTGCGTTGACCACGGTTGGGGGCAGCTGCGAGTTCCGGATGCTCACATCGTTGATCTTAATCATGCCGTCGGCGGCCTTCCGCAGATCCTCGCTGTGTCTCCTGGGCGGGAACACGGCGATGACACGCTTGCCAGGGCTGACCCGCTTGAGGCTTCGCACGGCAGGACACAGATCGCTGTCAGCAGAGATCAACAGAGCGGTGTCGAACACACCCTGCACACCATCCTCGACCAGTTGCACCGCGATGCTGACGTCGGTCTCCTTCTCCTCATAGGACACCCACCGACCGCCACATGACCAGCACTCGTGGGTCTTCTCCTGGAAGCGCCCCTGGACCACCGTGACCAGCGGACAGTGGGCGGCGAGAGCGTCCAGGTACGTCGCCTGGCGCTGCTCTGACTCCGGCTGGTTCCGGACCCGTGCCGTGAAGTACTCCACTCCGACGAGGTGCTGGGAAGGCTTGACGAGGCGGACAGCCAGCGCGTGCAGGTCCAACCAGAGGTACTTGCGACCATGCCGGGCCTTGAGACCGTGGTAAAGGTTGAAGCCGTCCACATATGCTTTCACCCGCTCCACGGGCCCTCCTGGGTGCACGTTGTCGGCGCCGAAACTGTTGGGGTAACATAGTCGAGTACCCCGCTCAGGTGAGCAGCCTGAGCCCAACGGCCCCCGCCACGGGGGCCGTTTCTCTGTCTTGGAGTAGCGGCACGCGTCTTGGGTCAGCTGGACGCTGCGGTAGCTTCCCCGTCTACCGCCTCCTTGCGGACCGGGCAGCGCTGGCGAGCGCCGGTGGGCTCGGCGATGGTGGCGATCTCATCGTCGCAGGCGGCGCGGACCTCAAGATCGACATTCTAGCCGTGGCGAGCGAGATCTCAGAGGCGATTGGCCACATGGAAAACACTCGCCACTCCCGATCTTGGAGGGAAGCGTCAACGCTGGTCATCTTGGGGGCCAACCCGGGTTAGCGAAGTCGCCCGTAGAGACCTCGCGCTACCCGGCAGATCTTTTGGTTGGTGGCGACGTAATGCAGCGTCACTCCAACCGACGTTCCGTCATCGTCCCGGCCTAGCTTCTGGAGCCGACGACGCACATCATCGATCCGCATAGGTTCCGCGGATTCGTTGATCACGTACTCGACAGCATCGACTAACGTCAGTTTCGTCAGGTCTCTAGCTGGCGGGGCCTGAGCTACGCTTGATGCTCCGCGCTCTGCCCTCGTCGTGGCCACCACTTCAGCGAGCGCCTTGCTTTGTTGCTCGAGACCGATTAGCTCCGCCTTAAGCAGAATCCTCCCGAGTTTAAGCTCCTCCATCTTGAGTTCAATTTCATGTTGCATTTCACGCTTCTCCTTTATTTTTTTCTTAAGTTTATCTATTTCATCCTGAAGTTCCACAAGTATCATGATAACCTAGCGATCGACGGCCCGCAAGGGAGCTCTCATAAAGATCTTTGATGACTCTGCGTAGGAGCCTGCGGCTCACGCTGAGTGCGCGGTCACCACCCATCACGTCGGTGCCGGTGGCGTAGCGGGCGAGCTTGCCGCCGCGAGGGATACCTGCGTTCGTCCTCACCTGTCGTGTGGGACGGCGTGGTCGCGTGATGCCACTGGCGATCAGAAGCTTAAATCGCCACGAGCAGGCCGGTGGCGTACATCAGCACCGCACCTGCGGCGAAGCCGCCATACGCGGCTGGGTCGATCAGGCCGCTCGCCCGGTCCCGCAGACTGGGCGCGATCTGCACGATGACCTGGAGGATCGCGCCGACCCCGATCCCGATCAGGAACGCAGACAGCTCGGCGTTGACGACGGTGGAACCGATCAGCGTGCCGGCCACGGCGGGTGCGCCGGCCAGCAAACCCAGCCCGAGAAGGCGCAGCAGCGACACCGGCCGCCCGGCCAGCGGCACCACCACAGCCAGTCCCTCC
>JBGSWT010000690.1:0-8852 GCA_041751815.1 Pseudonocardiaceae bacterium | reverse complement strand
GACCCGGTCGGCATCCGGCTCAGTCCGGGTGGCCGGGCTGCGGGCCCGGACCGCGCGGGCCAGCCGGATCTGGGTGGAGGGTCGCCACGACGCCGAGCTCGTGGAGCGGGTCTGGGGCCACGATCTGCGGGTGGACGGCGTGGTCGTGCAGCCGCTCGACGGCGTGGACGGCCTGACGGAGCGGATAGCGGAGTTCGGCCCTGCGCCACATCGGCGGCTTGGCGTGCTGGTCGATCACCTGGTCGCCGGCAGCAAGGAAACCCGCCTGGTGCAGACGGTGCGATCAGAGCACGTCTTGGTGACCGGGCACCCCTACGTCGACATCTGGCAGGCAGTGCGGCCCACCGCGCTGGGAATCCCAGGCTGGCCGGACGTGCCGCGCGGGGTGCCCTGGAAGCAGGGTGTGTGTCAGGCGCTGGGCTGGGTGGATCGAAGCGGGATCGCAGATGCTGCGCAGGGTTGGCGCCGAGTCCTCGGTGCTGTGCGAGGCTTTCGTGATCTCGAGCCGGATCTGCTGGGCGCCGTCGAGCAGCTCATCGACTTCGTCACCACCGGCCCCCAGTGAACCGGTGACGATCACCGCAGAATCCCGCTCCCAGATCTGCCACTATGGACACATGGCCGCTGTCGCGTGGCTGGTCGCCGGACTGCTGCTGATCGCTGCAGAGGTGCTGTCGAGTGACTTCGTGCTGATCATGCTGGGGGTCGGGGCACTGGTTGCTGCCGGGTCCGCGGCATTGGGCGCGTCGCTCGGGGTGGAGGTCGCCGCCTTCGCCGTCGCCTCGCTGGCCTTGATCACCGTGGCCAGACCGATGCTCAAGCGCCGGCTGCACACTGCCCACGTGCCGACAAACACCGAAGCCTTGGTCGGCAACAAGGCGGTCGTCGTCAGCAGGACCGATGCCCACGGTGGCAAGGTCAAACTGAACGGCGAGCTGTGGTCGGCCCGCTCTTTCTACGAGACCGAGGTACTAGAGCCCGGACAGGAAGTGACGGTTATGAAGATCTCCGGTGCTACCGCCGTTGTTATGGGAGAGCCTTAATGAGTATTGCCCTCTTCGTGGTACTCGCGGCCATCGTGCTGGCGATTGTCGTCATCGTCATCAAGGCCGTGGTGGTGATTCCACAGGCCACTGCCGCGGTCGTCGAGCGCCTTGGCCGTTACCGCACCACGTTCACCCCCGGCTTGAACTTTTTGGTGCCCTTCATCGATCGGATCCGGGCTCGGATTGATCTGCGCGAACGGGTGGTGTCCTTCCCGCCGCAGCCGGTGATCACCAAGGACAACCTGACCGTCTCCATCGACACTGTTGTGTACTTCCAGGTGACCAACTCAAAGGACGCGGTCTACGAGATTGCCGACTACATCGGGGCGGTCGAGCAGCTGGCCACCACCACGCTGCGTAACGTGGTGGGTGGGATGAGCCTGGAGGACACCCTGACCTCTCGGGACTTCATCAATGGCCAGCTGTCGGGAGTGCTCGACGAAGCGACCGGGCGGTGGGGCATCCGGGTCGGGCGGGTCGAGCTCAAGGCGATCGACCCGCCGCCGTCCATTCAGGATTCAATGGAGAAGCAGATGCGCGCCGACCGGGAGAAACGCGCCACTATCCTCACCGCAGAGGGGCAGCGCGAGTCGGCGATCAAGACTGCGGAGGGTCAGAAGCAGGCCGCGATCCTCTCCGCGGAGGGTGCCAAGCAGGCCGCGATCCTCACCGCCGAGGCCGAGCGGCAGTCTCGCATCCTGCGCGCGCAGGGTGAACGGGCAGCGCGTTACCTGCAAGCTCAGGGCCAGGCCAAGGCGATCGAGAAGGTGTTCGCCGCGATCAAAGCGGGCCGGCCGACCCCCGAGTTGCTGGCCTATCAGTACCTGCAGACACTACCGCAGATGGCCCAAGGCGACGCGAACAAGGTGTGGCTGGTGCCCAGCGACTTCGGGAAGGCTCTCGAGGGATTCAGCAAGATGCTCGGCTCGCCGGGGGACGACGGGGTGTTCCGGTTCGAACCAAGCAGGGACCACGTGACTGCCAGCCGGCCCGAGGACGACGACGACGCCGTCGCGGGGTGGTTCGATACCACCGCAGACCCGCACATAGCCGCAGAGTTGCGCGCCGCTGAAGAAGTGGCCCGCAGGGAGGTACCCGGCCCGGAAGTTGGGCTGACCCCGTCGTTGGGCGCCTCTTCGGAGTCGGCTGAGACCACCGCACCGCAGCAGCCGGTGCCGTCGGCGGACCAGCCCGCGAACTCGTCGCACCCACCGGACGGCCAGAACAAGTCATCCGAGCAGGGGTCGACCGAGCCGCCGCAGCCCCCTGAGCGCAACGGTGGCTGAGGATCAAGCCCGATTCGCGGGTGATTGCCAGGAGCGTCCATCGGGTTGAGTGTGGGAATGCGGCGAGGTTTCGCTGCCGGGAGGTACGGGTTCAGCGTGGCTGTCAAGTGGGGCGGTGCGCTGCAGCCGGTACCCGCCGGTGGCCGCCAGCACAGCGGCGAAGACAACCGCGCCGGTAAGCACGATGGTGGTCCCGGACGGAACGTCAAGGTGGTAGCTGAGGTTCATCCCGACCAGCCCGCAGACTGCGCCAATGGCGGTCGAGAGCCACAGCATCCGAGAGAACCGGTTGGTCAGCATCCGGGCGACTACGGCCGGGATCACCAGGGTCGCAGCGACCAGGGTGACCCCGATGACGGTCAGGGTCGCCAGGATCGACAGCGACAGCACGAGCATCAGCAAGGCATCGGTGCGGGCCACCCGCACCCCGCTGACGTCGGCAACCTCGGGGTCGAACGTGGCGAACAGCAGCGCCCGATAGTTGCAGAAGATCACCGCGACGGTGAACGCGGTGATCGCGACCAACACCCAGACATCAGCCACTGATACCCCGATGATGCTGCCGAACAGTGCCGCGTCGAAGCTCGGGCCCTTGTTGCCGAAGATGGTGAGCAGCGCGATGCCGAGGGCGAATGACGCCGTGGTGATCACCCCGATCGCAGCGTCAGCGCCGATCCGGCGGCTGCGGGTGACCCGGTTGATCGCCAGGGCTGAGGCCAGCCCCCACACGCCGGCACCGAGGTAGTAGTTTACGCTGATGATCGAGCTGGCGGCGAATCCACCGAAGATGGCGTGCGAGAGCCCATGCCCGATGTAGCTCATCCCACGCAGGGTGATGTAGACCCCGATCAGCCCACACAGGCCCCCGGCAAGAGTGGCAACGATGACGCCCTTGACGAAGAAGGCGTAGCGGAACGGGTCGAGCAGCACGTCCATCACGCGCTGGCCCTGCTTTCGTAGCGTCCGGCGTCGTACCGGTCGAGCACCACCGGCATCCCCAGATGCTCTAGGACCTCCATCGGTGCCCCGAAGGTGCGCTCCAGCACCGCGGGACTGATCACTTCATACGGTGTTCCGGCGGCGATGATCCTGCGCTGCAGGGCCACCAGCTGGGGCAGGTGCGCCGCCACACCGTTGAGGTCATGGGTGGTCAGCATGATTGCCACACCCTCTGCGTTGAGCTCACCGAGCAGGTGCAGCATGTCGTGGCGGCTGGTCACATCGACCCCGGAGGTCGGCTCGTCCATCAACAGCAGCCGCGGTCGGCGCAGCAGCGCGCGGGCGATGAACATCCGCTGCTGCTGCCCGCCGGAAAGCTCCCGGATGTGGCGCCCCGACAAGCTCCCGATGCCCAACCGATCCAGAACCCGGGCGACCTCGGCCCGTTCGTCGCGGGTGGGCCATGGCCAGGTTCGTCCGGTCCGTGACATCAAAACGCATTCGGAGACGGTGATCGGAAAGTTCCAGTTCACCGTCTCCAGCTGCGGGACATACGCCACCGCCACCCCCGGCGTACGTAGCACCGTGCCCTGTTGGGGGCGGGCGGTGCCCAGCAGCAGCCGCAGCAGCGACGTCTTGCCCGATCCTGACGGCCCGACTACGCCGACGAAGTCCGAGGCGTGCACGGTGAGCGTCACGTCCTCGAGAACCGGGCTGGCGTCGTAGCCGAACGTGGCGCTGTCGATTCGAACCAACTCCGCCGACGCTGCCCCGGTGGCGCTCACTGTGGGTAGCTGGCGTTGTCCGGCACCGCGAGTCCGGTGTTGAGCGCCGCGAGTTGCGCAGGCTGCCCACCCAGCCCCTTGATCATCGTCACGTAGTCGTAGCGCATCAAACCCATCCAGGAGTGCTCCGGCTCACCGGGCACCCCGGGCAGGTCGTCATCGCGCAGGGTGTCCTCATAGCGGGCGCCGGTGGCCCGCCCGACCTCCTCCAGGACCTTCGACGGGAACACCTCCGACCCGAAGATCACCGGGACCTGCTCGGCCTTGATCTGGTCGATCAGACCGGCCACTTCCTGCGGAGTGGGGTCCTCGAAGTTTTCGGGTTGGATCGCCCCGATCACCTTCCAGCCGTAGGTCTTGGCGAAGTAGGCGTACGCGTCGTGGTAAGTCAGCAGCTCGCGCTTTCCCTCGGGGATGCTCGCCTGATCGGCCTTCAGCGCATCCGACAGCTGGGTTGCCTGCTTCTCAAAGGACGCGTAGTTAGCCTGGAAGTAGTCGGCATTGGCCGAGTCGGCCTCGACCAGGGTGTCCCGCACCACCTGGGCATACTTGATCGCCCAAGTGGGATCGGTCCACAGGTGCGGGTTTGGCTTGCCCTCTTCCTTCGGGAACGAGAAGTCGTAGATGTACTCGCTTTCGGGCAACACCGTAGTACCGATCTCAACCAGCTTGGCGTCAGCCTTTTTGTTCGCCTCGGCCAGCTCTTTCGTAGGCTCTTCGAGCTTCAGCCCGTTGATGAAGATGATGTCGGCCTCGCTGAGCACCTTCGCCGCGCTCGGGGGCGGATCGAAGGTGTGCGAATTGGTGCCCTCCGGCACTAGCCCGTCGATCACCGTCCGATTGCCCGCCAACGCCGCCACGATCGACGTGATGGGCGCCACCGTGGTCACTACTCGCAGCATCCCACCGCCCGCGGCGCCCGACGGCGGAGAAGCGGCGTCGGTGCCCGGTTCGCTGCAGGCAACGGTCCCCAACAACGCCGCCGCGCCCGCAGCGAGTAAGCGGACAACGGTCTGCCGTCGAGCCGAACGCTGCCGAGGCGGGGCGTTGAGGATGCCGTCAATCATGTGCGTGTCGCCCGGTCGAAGTCATCGTGCCGTCCTCTGAACGCGTGTGAGGGTCACCCATCAGGGTAACCGCAGCAGCTTGGTTACTGCTAGAGCTATGCGAAGGCCTGAAGCTGGCCAGAAGGTGGCACGTGTGCGAGCCAGCAGTCCGCAAGCGATGCATACGGTGGTCCCTATGACCTCGCCGCTCTCCCCGCACGCTCGCTCGATGCGTTCCCGGATGCTCGCTGGTGACCTCTACATCGCCGACGATCCGGAGCTCGAGGAGCAGAGCCGCCGGGCCTTGGACCTCATGGAGGCGTACAACGCCACCTCCGTGCGCGCCGGGGGTGAGCGGCGGCGCTTGCTGGAGGAGCTGCTCGGCGCGGTGGGGGAGGGCACCGAGATTCGGCCGCCGCTCTACGTGGACTACGGCTCGCACATCACCATCGGCGCCAGGTGCTTCGCCAACTTCGGGCTGGTAGCGCTGGACGTCGCCAAGATCGCCATCGGGGACGATGTGCAGATCGGCCCGAACGTGCAGCTGCTGACGCCGACTCACCCGATCGAGCCGGAGCCGCGACGCGCCAAGTGGGAGGCCGCCCAACCGATCACGATCGGCGACAACGTGTGGCTCGGCGGTGGGGCCATTGTGCTGCCAGGCGTCAGCATCGGGCGAAACACCGTGGTCGGCGCGGGGACCGTGGTGGTCCGCGACCTGCCGGCCAACGTCGTCGCGGTGGGCAACCCCGCTCGGATCGTGCGCCACCTGACCGACGTCGATGGACGGCGTGGATGATTGCTCGGAGCCGATCGCGGCGCGTCTGGACGTGCTCGCTGCCGATGTCAAGGCGCGAGTTCGATGGCGGCGCTTTGTAAGTGCGGCTGGTCGACGGACTCCGGTACGCAGCGGGCGAAGAGCCACTGTCGTAACCGTTGGACATCGAGTCCGAGCAGGTCGGCCATGCGCTGGGCGAAGCCGGTGGGATCCCCGATCAGCCGTACCGCACCATCGCCATCCCATACCCGCAGGCCGTCTGCCTCGTGCAACGCCTCGTCATGGCACCAGCCGACCTTCAGCACCAGGTGCTCACCGGCCGGGTTGCGCGCAGGCGCCACCCAGGAAGCGACCCCACCAGGGCTGAAACGGCCGGCCCAGGTCGAGCGACCACCGCCGGGCCAGCTCGTCGACGATGAGCGATAGATCGGCCATCCACGCGTGACGCGCTGAACCGGAGTCATCGTGCGCCTCCACGTTCCGCACGAGGTTGCGCGGCAGCTCGAACGCGGACACGTCGGCATCTTCGTCGAACCACCACGGTGTTTCCGCGAGCGGATCGCGGCAGGCAAGTCGTTCACCGTGCACGGGCAGCTGACACACCGTGCATGGACCGCCGACACACCGTGCGGGAGGGACTGACACGCGGGATTGCGGAGCGCGACGAGTGTCAAGTGCTGCATGAAGGCATCACCCATATGATGGCTATTGCATTCTATTTGCAATCACTTACCGTCGCGGCATGAGGCGTCGACTGTTCGTCCTGTTAGTGCTGTTTGTTGCCGTGCTGTCGGCTTGTGGCGCACCGTCTTCGTCCGACTCCTCGACCGAGGCCATCGTGATCGGAGAGGCTTACGAGTGGGAGGCACTGAACCCGTTGCTGGGTTTCGGCACCGAGGGCGCTTCGAAGCTGTTCGATGGCTTGATCAGGCACGATGCGACGCTGAAGGTGGTCCCGGCATTGGCCGCCGAGGAACCCGCGGTGGCCGCTGACGGGCGGTCGTGGACAGTGAAGTTGCGCCAGGAGGTCAGCTTTCACGATGGTTCGACGTTCGACGCCGATGACGTGGTCGCCACCTACCGTGCCGTGCTGAATCCGGTCTTCGCCTCCACCGTCCGTTCGGACTACCCGATGCTCACCGGCGTCGAAAAGATCGACGCATCGACTGTCCGGTTCGACTTGGCTTATCCGTACGCACTGTTTACGAACCGGCTCAACTTGGGGATCATGCCCGCCGAGGCGCTGGCCACACCGGCACCGCTGGTGGGCTCGCCGTTCAACTCCGCGCCGATCGGGACCGGGCCCTACACGTTTGTCGAGTGGCGCAAGGGCGCCACGATGACCCTGGCCGCCAACGACGAGTACTTCGATGGCGAGCCATCAGTCAAGAAGATCACGATCGTGTTCGCTGAGGACGACAACACCCGCGCACAACAGATGCGGGCCGGTGACCTCGACGCGACCGTGCTACCTCCCGCGCTGGCCCGCAGCTTCGAGGGCGGCGAGTTCGCGGTGGTCCACCACCGCAGCGCGGACTACCGCACGGTCACCATGCCCTCGAGCCACCCGGTGACCGGTGACCCGGCCATCCGGATGGCCATGAACCTCGCCGTCAACCGTCAAGGCATGATCGACGCCCTGCTCGCCGGCAAGGGTGTACCCGCGTCCACTCCGGTACCGGCGGTGCTCGACTCCTATGTGGAGCCTGCCGCCCAGTTCCGGTACGACCCCGCCGAGGCGGGCCGCATCCTCGACGCCGCTGGCTGGCTCCTCGGTGCGGACGGCATCCGGGCACGCAATGGGCAACCAGCCCGCTTCACGCTGATGTACTCGGCGACGGACACGGTCCGCAAGGACCTCGCCCAGGCGGTGGTGTCCGACGCCAAGGCGGTCGGGATCAGCGTCGTGCTGGAAGGCCTCGGGTGGGAGGCGATCGAGCCCCGGATGACCGACGACGCCCTGGTGCTGGGCGGCGGCAGCCAGCTCGACCCCGACCAGGCGACCTATCCGCTGCTGCACTCCAGCTTTGGCGGGGACGGGTTCAACAACCCCGGCTTCTACCGCAACACCGAGGTGGACGCCGGTCTGGACGCTGCCCGGCGGGCCACCGACCCGGCCGAGCAGATCGCGGCGGTCAAGAGCTGGCAACGCGCCTACGCCGCCGACCCAGGCTTCGTGTTCCTGGTCTTTCTGGACCACTCCTATGTCATGCGCCAGAAGTGGAACGGCTACACCCCGGTGATCGATCCGCACGCCCACGGGGTGCTGACCTGGGGGGCGCTGTGGAACCTCAGCGACTGGACGCCGAAGCGTTGACCCCGCCAACTGCGCTGGCCAGGGGGATAGCCAGGAATCGGTGGCAGGCGGTGGGGTGGCTCGTGGCGCGCCGGCTGGGCTTCGTGGCGCCCGTGCTGGTGGTGGTCGCGGTGGGGATCTTCCTGCTGGGTGCGGCGTCGCCGTTCGACCCGATCTACCAGTACTACGGGGTGGACATCTTCACCGCCACCGCCGAGGACATCGCCCGGGTCCGCGCTCAGCTCGGGCTGGATGACGGGGTGCTCGTCCAGCTCTGGCGCTGGCTGGCCGGAATCTTCTCCGGTGAGCTGGGTACCTCGCGGGCGTTTCGCCAGCCGGTGGTCGACGTGATCGCACAGCGGTTGCCCTGGACGCTGCTGCTGGTCTCGGCCGGTCTGGTCATCATGATCGTGATTGCCCTGGTGGTCGGGATACTCGCCGCCTGGCGCCAAGGTGGTCTGCTCGACCGGGCGGTGACCGCGATGGCACATGCGATGGAGGGCATCCCGTCGTTCGTGCTCGGTCTGGGCGCGATCGCGCTGTTCGCGCTGAGCCTGCGCTGGGTCCCGGTGGCTGGCCTGACCAGCCCTGGTGTCCCCGCCAGCTTCGGTGAGGTCACGCACCACCTGATCATGCCCGCGCTGGTGCTCGGCGTGTCGCAGACCCCGTGGTTGAT
>JBGSWT010000689.1:0-2842 GCA_041751815.1 Pseudonocardiaceae bacterium | reverse complement strand
AACGCCAGCTCGGGGGTGAGCTCGGAGTTGGCGAGCCCGCGCACCCCGTCGGTGCCGAACAGGCGGGGCCTCAACACAGGCGGGGCGCTCAACGCGGCGCGCACTAACGCTTCGAGGGCTAGCGCTTCGAGTACTGGGGCGCCTTGCGCGCCTTCTTCAGACCGTACTTCTTGCGCTCCTTCATCCGGGGGTCCCGGGTGAGAAAGCCCGCCTTCTTCAGCGCCGGGCGGTCATCGACGTTCAGCTCGACCAGTGCCCGGGCAATGGCCAACCGGAGCGCGCCGGCCTGACCCGAGGTACCGCCACCGGTGAGGTTTCCGATCACGTCGTAGGCCTCGGGCTTATTGACCGTGACCAGAGGGTCCCGCACCAACTGCTGGTGCACCTTGTTCGGGAAGTACTGCTCCAGGCTCGTGCCGTTGAGCGTGAAAACACCGGTACCGGGCACCAGCCGCACCCGCACGATCGCTTCCTTGCGGCGACCGACGGTCTGCGCAGTTCGGTCGCTGATCGCCGGCACCGCCGACACGACCGGCACCGGAGGCGCGGCGGCGGCCGGCTCGGTCAGCTGTTGCGGGATCTGCGGGGCAGTCACGGCGTCTCTCGGGTCCTCACTGGGGTCGGTCGCTGCGTCAATAGTCACTGGGTCAATTGTCACTGGGCGACCTGGGTGATCTCGAATGGCTGCGGGCGCTGAGCGGCGTGGGGATGCTCGGGCGCCGCGTAGACCTTGAGCTTGCGGGCCATCGCCCGGCCCAGGGTGTTCTTCGGAAGCATCCCCTTGACGGCCCGCTCCACCAACCGCTCCGGTCGGGTGGCGAGCATCTCGCTGAACGAGCGCCGCTTGAGCCCACCGGGATGGCCGCTGTGCCGGTAGACGAACTTACGTTCGCCCTTGTTACCCGACAGCGCCACCCGGCCAGCGTTGACGATCACGACGAAGTCGCCGGTGTCGACGTGCGGAGCGTAGGTGGGCTTGTGCTTGCCGCGCAGCAGCGTGGCAGCCTGGCTGGCGAGGCGGCCGAGCACCACATCCGTGGCATCGATGACATGCCAGGCGCGTTCAACCTCGCCAGGCTTGGGGCTATACGTGCGCACGAATTTACCTCGTCATCGCAGTTCGTCAGGGGTGCCGGTGCGGCTGCCTCGACCCGTCAACGTGACAGTCGCGACAGTCATGACAGCGCGACCAGAGCCGCGCAGCTCCGCACAACAATGGACGACGATACCGGCCGCCGCGTGACACGGTCAAAACGGGGTCGCCGCTGGAGCAGGGAGAGCTTGGACAACCTCCGGACAGCTACGCCCACCGGCTCTTGTTGGCTGCCTCACCGGCTTGGTAGTTCTCATTCGAGGTGCCCAGCGCCACGCCGATCTGGTTCAGCACCATGTGCAGGTCGGCCGCCGACCGGTCCCACTTCGCCTGGTGGGCCTGGTAGGCAGTCGACGCGTCGCCGGTCCAGGTTGCCACCATGGGCTGCAGGAACCTCTTGAGGTCCTCCATCTCACGGTTGATATTCGTCCACGTGGTCTGGATCGAGCTCCGCGCGTTCTCGAGCTCGCCGAAGGTGACCAGGATCTCGCTCATGTGTCTGTCTCCCTCTGTGTCTCTGTGTCTCTGTGTCTCAGCGGTTCAGCGGTTCAGGTTGGCGGTCTCAGTTCCCCAGCGCCTGGCTGATCCGCGAGTAGCTCTGGTTCTCCGCCTCGTCGGCCTGGGCGTAGGTGGCGCCGGATCCGCGGATCTGCTCACCGATGCTGTTGAGTGCCTCGTTGAGAGCACGAGCGTCGTTGTCCCAACGCTGCATCAGCAGCTGGAAGGCGGTTGATGCCTGGCCCTTCCACGCGCCTGCCAGCGGTGCCAGCTGGTTGCGCAAGCTCATCAGCTGGCCCTGGACGCTCTGGTTCACCTCGGCGACATGGTTGGCCGCCGCCGTCATCTGCTCGAATTCAGCTCCGAACTGCTGTGCCATCTGTCGCTATCTCCTCGGTGTCGGCGAATCGGTGTCGGTCAAATCTGGTCACACTGACGGCAAGTGGGACGCCACACTGCCAGATCCGGTTCCGGTCCGTGACCATCTGGTCGCAGAACGTTGCAACCGCGAACGGGGCGGATCACTCCGGCGGGAGCCAGGCGACCTGGATGAGTTGCTGACCGGCCTTGCGACCCACCAAGGTGCCCCGGCCAGGCGGCATCGCGAATGGCTTGACGGTGCCCAGCAACGGGCCCTCGTCGGGGCTGCCGCTCATCACGATGCCGGGGGTGGACACCTCCCGCAGCCGCGCGATCACCGGCTCATACAAAGCGCGTGCGGCACCACCCGAACGCCGGGTGACGATCAGGTGCAGCCCGACGTCCTTGGCCTGCGCCAAGAACTCCAGCAGCGGCGCGAGCGGGTTCGCGCCGCCCTGGGTGGCCACCAGGTCGTAGTCATCGACCAGGACGTACAGCTCCGGCCCAGACCACCAGGCGCGGTCTCGCAGCTGCTGCTGGGTGACCGAAGCACCCGGCAGGCGCTTGCGCATCGAACGTTCCACATCGGCGAGGATCGGGCTGAGCACGTCGGCGGACATCCCGTACCCGATGACGTGCTCGGACTCCAGGAAACCGAGCATGGTCCGGCGGTAGTCGACCATGACGATGCGCGCCTGCTCCGGTGTGGCGCGCTCCACGATGCCCCGGGCGATCGTCCGCAGCAGGTTGGTCTTGCCTGATTCCCCGTCGGCGAAGCACAGGAAGTGCGGCTCAGCAGCGAAGTCCAGATACA
The DNA here is from genome assembly GCA_041751815.1 of Pseudonocardiaceae bacterium. GTDB lineage: Bacteria > Actinomycetota > Actinomycetes > Mycobacteriales > Pseudonocardiaceae. The sequence goes on along the minus strand of JBGSWT010000689.1, from coordinate 77 downwards.
CCGGGGCGAGCTCGGCCTCGTTGACGCCGATCGGGATCAGGTGCGGATGCTGAGGGTGGGGGGTGGGTAGTTGCGCA
>JBGSWT010000688.1:0-2489 GCA_041751815.1 Pseudonocardiaceae bacterium | reverse complement strand
TCGTTCCACCTGCTCAGAGGCTGTTTTCGAGCTTTGAGGCAGGCCAAGGCGATGGGATGAACGTGGATCACCTGAAGATCACTCACAAGTCCACCTCGCTGACCAGCAGCGTTGCTGAACGGGCAGCGGACCGCTGTCGGGACGCACCTTGTGGCGCCGCCGTTGAACTGCGGAAACGACTTTGGTCAGGTCCCTGGGCCGATGGTCGATCAGATGATCGCGAACCTTGGGCGCGCACGGCGCGAACACACACGGCGAAACGACGCTGGCGCGTCGAACGCACACTCACGACCGTCGACACTGCACGCATCCCATCAGGCGATACACGGTCGTCGACCGGCCCGGCGGGAGGGCCACCGAAGGTCAGCAGGCACGCGTCGGCGGGCTGCCAGAGCAGGTCGGTGACCTGAAGATCGTCCGGACCGGCTGGGCGGGCCCAGACCACAGAACCTCACGGTGTCGACATGCGTTCCTCATGTGACAGGTCCGCAGATTCCACAGCGGCACTGGTGGCGCTGGCACTGCCGTTGGCCAAGCCGGATCTGCAACTCTTGCCCCATTGGACGACGTCGCCAGTTCTTCACAGATCCGGTGACCGCAGTCCCATGGGTACAGCCGAGTCCACTGGACCGGAGTGAACGCACACCGACACCGACCCAGGACACGCAACCCCGAGAAGTGGAGATCGACACATGCCGCATACCTATGGGCAGTACTGCGGTCTGGCACGTGCCATGGAGCTGGTCGGGGAGCGTTGGAGGCTGCTGCTCGTCCATGACCTCGTTCTCGGGCCGAAGCGCTTCACCGAGCTGCGCGAGACGCTGCCGCGAATCCCGACAAGCATCTTGTCGGCCCGGCTGAACGAGATGGAGGAGGGGGGCGTCGTCCGCAGGCGCGTCCTCCCCCAGCTCGACGCCTCGGTCTTCTACGAGCTGACCGAGTACGGCCAGGAACTGGATGGAGTCCTCTTCCAGCTCGGCCTCTGGGGGGCGCGGTCCCTCGGCGACCAAGGCCCCGGTGACCTGTTCACGCTGGATTCCGCGATCCTGTCCTTGTACGCGACGTTCCGGGCCGACCGCGCGCGCAACGTCCGCGTCAGCTATGAGCTGTGCTACGGCCCCGCGATGGTGCTGCACGCGGTCATCGATAACGGCGCGTTGAAGCTGTCCGAGGGCGCCTATTCCGACGCCGACCTGGTCGTCGAGGCATCCGGAACAATCAAGCCATTGATGACGAAGGACCAGACGGCGCAGAAGATGCTCGACAGCGGCATGGTTCGCATCACCGGCGAGGTCGAGATGCTCGAGCTCTTCAGCGAGCTCTTCCACATCCTCCCTGCTCCGCGCCCCGTGGACGGCCTCGCGGCTCGCTGAGCCACTACTCGACGGCCCGATAGCACTTTCGCGGCACCGGCGGCCCGGATAACCGCGGCAAACCGATTACGGGAGCCATGATTGTGACAACTTCCAACCTTGGACCGAAGGCGTGGGGTGCAGGCAATGGTTCCATTGCGTGGGACCTGAAACGGCCTATGCACCAGGCCGTGCAACGGACCATCGAGTCGATGCACGCCCGCTACTCCGAGCCAATCACTCTTGCCGATTTAGCGTCCGAAGTGTTCGTCAGCCCGTTTTACTTCTCGCGGATATTTGCCAAGGCCACGGGAGTGACACCGTGCCGCTACCTCACAGCGGTGCGGTTGTTCGAGGCCAAGCGGCTACTGCTGACCACTGGCATGACCGTATCGGACATCGTGTGCTCGGTCGGTTACAGCAGTGTCGGTACATTCACGAGCAGGTTCACGCGGCCGTCGGCATGACGCCGTCGCAGTACCGGGACCCCCAGGTCTCCGAGCTGCTTCTCGCGATCGCACCACACTTCCGGCGATTTCCTTCACAACGCACCCTGCGGAACATGGGCCAGGACTACGCGGGCACACCGACGGGCCACGGCTCCGTCTCCGCCCGAATTGAGCTTCCGGAGACTGCCCGTCCCGGGAATCTGCTGGTGGGAGTGTTCGCGGAGACGATCCCGCAGTGCGGTCCGGTGGCCTTCACAGGCCTGCCGAACACTCGGTCGGCCACTATGATGCTCAAGAATGTGCCGCCCGGACGCTGGCTTGTCCTTGCCGTGGCGGAGCACCCCGGCGACGACCTACGCGTGCCGTCGACGTTCTCGCTGGGCACGGTCCCTCAGCCGGTGACGATCACGGGGAACGAGATAGCCCCGGTGCGGATGTGGATGCGGAACCTGCGGCCCACCGATCCTCCCATCGCCGTTACCTTGGCGGCGCGGTCCGACCAGCCCACGACTCCGGACGCCACGGGCACGGTTGCTACAAACCATCTGCCCGCGGCCTCCTGAGCACTGCAACTTCGAGGCCCGCTCAAGCCGCGGCGGGCCCGGCCGCGTCGCGCAGCAGGACCTGGGCCCTGGCCTTGATCTCGTCGTGGGACCGGCCAGCGACCTGCAGGAGCTCCTCCGCCACC
>JBGSWT010000687.1:0-6803 GCA_041751815.1 Pseudonocardiaceae bacterium | reverse complement strand
CGCTGGCCCAGCAAGCCGGGCTGCGCACCGAGGTGCTCGACGAGAAGGCGCTGCGGCGCGAGGGTTACGGCGGCATCCTGGGCGTCGGCGGCGGCTCGTCGCGTCCGCCCCGGCTGGTTCGGCTGCACTGGGTTCCCACCGCACTCCCGCCGAGAGCGAAGGTCGCTCTGATCGGCAAGGGGATCACCTTCGACACCGGCGGGATCTCGATCAAGCCGGCGGCGAAGATGGACGAGATGACCATGGACATGGCAGGTGCCGCCGCCGTGATCGTCACCGCGGTGCTCGCTGGTCGGTTGGAGTTGCCGGTGGAGGTGATCGCCACCGTGCCGATGGCCGAGAACATGCCATCGGGTACCGCGTACCGGCCCGGGGATGTCCTCACGATGTACGGCGGCAAAACCGTCGAGGTGCTCAACACCGATGCCGAGGGCCGGCTGATCCTCGCCGACGCGCTGGTCCGCGCGGCGCAGGACTCCCCCGACTACCTCATCGACACCGCCACGCTCACCGGCGCCCAGGTAGTGGCTTTGGGCAACCGTACGCAGGGCATCATGGGCACCCCGGAGTTCCGGGACCGCGTCACCGCGATCTCGCAGGAGGTCGGGGAGAACGGCTGGGCCATGCCGCTGCCCGACCACCTGCGGCCCGACTTGGACTCCAAGCTCGCTGACCTCGCCAACGTAGCCGGCCACCGCTGGGGTGGCATGCTGACCGCCGGGATATTCCTGTCCGAGTTCGTCGCCGACGGCACGCCGTGGGCACACCTGGATATCGCCGGGCCGGCCTACAACACCGGCTCCCCGTGGGGTTACACCGGCAAGGGCGGCACCGGGGTGCCGGTGCGCACCCTGGCCGCTGTCCTCACCGACATCGCCGAACGGGGCTGAAACCGGGAAGTTACTACTCCTGCTCGCGCTCGCGCAGGATGCGCTGGCGGGCGGTGTAGTCCCGCATTCGTTGCGGGTAGCCGATCTTGGCGACGTCGTAGATGGGGATCCGCAGCCGCTTACCCAGCCGCCGGACACCCTCCGCACCGTCGACCCTGCGCCGAGTCCACTCACCGTCGTGCGCAACCAGGACCACCGTGGTCTGGGTCACCGCCGTACGCGGCTCGACGAACGCCTCCACCCCGCGGTGTGACGCTGCCCACTGCTCAAGGTGGTCGACGTCCGCGTTGGACGTTGCGCGCTTGGGCCCTGGCCGCTCCCGCCCCAGGAGTCGATCGAACACACCCACGTCGGCACCTCCTCCCACGCCGATCCTCCGCACCTCACTCGGGACCACTAGATCACCTTGCCCACGTCGCCGGAGTTGCGGGCGTGGTGACAAGATGGCGTAGGCGCTCGCTCGCCACGTTACCGATGTCTGTTTGAGGAGTTTCTCAGTGACCGATACCTCCGCCGACCTGGTGATCCTTGGTGGCGGCTCGGGTGGTTACGCCTGTGCACTGCGTGCTGCGCAGTTGGGGCTGTCCGTCGTCCTGGTGGAGAAGGACAAGTTGGGCGGCACCTGCCTGCATCGTGGCTGCATTCCGACGAAGGCGTTGCTGCATGCCGCCGAGGTGGCCGATGCCGCCCGTGATGGTCATCAGGTAGGAGTGAAGACCGCACTCGAGGGCATCGACATGGGTGGGGTGAACAAGTACAAGGATGGCGTCGTCGCCAAGATGTTCAAGGGCCTGCAGGGCTTGGTGTCCTCCCGCGGGATCACCTATGTGGAGGGAAGCGGCAGGTTCGTCGCCCCGAACGCCGTCGATGTCGAGGGGCAGCGCTACACCGGGCGCAGTGTCGTGCTGGCGACCGGTTCCTATGCCAGGACGCTGCCCGGACTGGAGATCGGCGGCCGGGTCATCACCAGCGATCAGGCGCTGAACCTGGACTACCTGCCCGAGCGCGTCGTGGTGCTCGGCGGTGGAGTGATCGGAGTCGAGTTCGCCAGTGTGTGGCGCTCCTTCGGCGCCGAGGTGATCATCGTCGAGGCGCTGCCCCGGCTCGTGCCTGCCGAGGACGACTTCTGCTCCAAGCAACTGGAGCGAGCCTTCCGGCGGCGCGGCATCACGTTCAAGACCGGAGTGAAGTTCACCGGGGTGAACCAGTCCGACTCCGACGTCACGGTGAGCCTGGAGTCCGGTGAGCAGTTCGAGGCCGATCTGCTACTGGTCGCCGTGGGCCGGGGCCCGAACACCGCTGAGGCCGGGTATGCCGAGGCCGGTGTGCGGATGGAACGCGGCTTCGTGCTCACCGACGACCGGCTGCGCACCAACCTTCCGGGGGTGTACGCGCTGGGGGACATCGTGCCAGGGCTACAGCTCGCGCATCGCGGGTTTGCCCAGGGCATCTTCCTCGCCGAGGACATCGCGGGACGCAACCCGACTCCGATCGACGAGGACGGCATCCCGCGGGTGACCTACTGCGAGCCGCAGGTGGCTTCGGTGGGCCTCACCGAGGCCCAGGCCAGGGACCGCCACCGCGAGATCGAGACGCTCACCTACGACTTGGCCGGCAACGGCCGCAGCCAGATCCTCCAGACCAGAGGCGCGATCAAGTTGGTGCGCGCCAAGGACGGCCCAGTGGTCGGGGTGCACATGGTCGGCGCCCGCATCGGCGAACTGATCGGTGAGGCGCAGCTGATCGTCAACTGGGATGCCTATCCGGAGGACGTCGCGGCCCTGGTTCATGCCCACCCGACGCAGAACGAGGCCCTCGGCGAGGCGCATCTCGCCCTGGCAGGCAAGCCGCTGCACACGCACGGCTGATCGACGAACACCGCGCGTGAACGACCTCAAAGACGACGAGGAGTCGAGGCAACAGATGGCCTACTCGGTGGAGATGCCCGCGCTCGGCGAGAGTGTCACCGAGGGAACGGTGACACGCTGGCTCAAACAGGAGGGTGACACCGTCGAGGTGGATGAGCCCTTGGTCGAGGTGTCCACCGACAAGGTCGACACCGAGATCCCCTCCCCTGCGGCAGGCGTGCTGCAACGAATCGTCGTGCCTGAAGAAGAGACCGTCGAGGTCGGCGCGGAACTCGCCGTGATCGGTGATGCTGGCAGCGGCACCGGTCAGCAGCCGCCGGCAGCGGGCCGGCAGGAGCAGCCCGAGTCACCCCCGCCTGCACAGCCTCAATCGGCACAGCCTCAATCCACCCCCTCTTCGTCAGACTCTGGGGCATCAGGGTCCGGTTCCGGAACATCCGTGACGATGCCTGCGCTGGGAGAGAGCGTTACTGAGGGGACCGTGACCCGGTGGCTCAAGCAGATCGGTGACACCGTCGACGTGGACGAGCCGCTGCTCGAAGTATCCACAGACAAGGTTGACACCGAAATTCCCTCTCCGGTGGCGGGCACCTTGCTGGAGATCGTCGTAGCGCAGGACGAGACTGCCGAAGTCGGAGCCAAGCTGGCTACGGTCGGGGATAGCCGCGAGGATCAAGCACCAGCGACGACGGATCAGCCCGACCAATCAGCCCAACCCCAACCAGCCCAACCCCAATCCACCGAGTCGCAGCGTCCGGAGCGGCCCATCCCGGCGTCCCGCGCCGACGAGTCCGGCAGCGCACCGTACGTGACGCCCCTGGTGCGCAAGCTCGCGGCCGAACACGGCATTGATCTGTCGGGAGTGCAGGGCACCGGGGTCGGCGGCCGGATCCGTAAGCAAGACGTCCTCGCCGCCGTGGAAGCGCCCCAACCCGAAGAACCCCAACCCGTAGAGCCACAGAAGGAAGAACCACCAGCCGAAGCTGCCCGGCCCGCAGCGGCCCGACCCAAACCGCAACCCGAGGTTGCGCCACCGTCCCCGCGCGCACCGCAGCAGGCGCAACCGGCCACTCCGGCGCAGCCTTCGGCAACAGCCGCAGAGCTACGCGGGACGACCGAGAAGATGTCGCGGATGCGCAGCGTCATCGCCAAGCGGATGGTGGAATCGCTACAGATCTCCGCGCAGCTCACTACCGTGGTGGAGGCCGACGTCACCCGTCTCGCCCGGCTGCGCGATCGGGCCAAGCGGGACTTCGAGGCTCGGGAAGGCGTCAAACTCTCGTTCCTGCCGTTCTTCGCCCAGGCCACCGTCGAGGCGCTCAAGCAGCACCCGAAGGTGAACGCCTCGATCGATTCCGAGCAGGGCGAGATCACCTACCACGGTGCGGAACATCTCGGCATCGCTGTCGACACCGACCGTGGCCTGCTTGTACCGGTGATCCACGAGGCGGGCGACCTCAACATCGCCGGCCTGGCCCGCCGTATCGCCGACCTCGCCGAGCGGACCCGGGCAAATAAGATCACTCCGGACGAGATGAGTGGCGGCACGTTCACGATCAGCAACACCGGCTCGCGGGGAGCGCTGTTCGACACTCCGATCATCCTGCAGCCGCAGGTCGGGATCCTCGGTACCGGCAGTGTGGTCAAGCGACCGGTGGTGCTGTCCGGCGAGGACGGCGACACCATTGCGATCCGCTCGATCACCTATCTAGCGCTGTCCTACGACCACCGGTTGGTCGACGGTGCCGATGCAGCCCGCTTCCTCAACACCGTCAAACATCGCCTCACCGACGCCGCCTTCGAAGCCGACCTCGGCCTGTAGACGGACCCCACTGCCCGATCCACCATCCGGCTCCGAATTGCGGATCGGGGCTTACCAGCACCGCCATTCGGAGCCGAACTGCGGTACTGGCCCAACTCGTTGTGCGCAGCCCTGCATGCGCCGAGTTCGGCATCAGGGCTGCGGCGGCGGCTTCGGACAGCCCTGATGTCGAACTCGGCGACAGCAGTGGTGATGCGCTGTGCATCGTCACCAACAACTGACAGGTCGCCTGGGCAAAGGTGGTACGCCTCGGTGAGCCTTTCCACGAGACGCTCACCGCCGGCATGATCCCCACTGTCGAACTGGTTGTGACACTGTGGCCCACGCTGTGAGCTCCCCGTCGGTGCGGACGAACCACCTTCTCACCGCGTCCGCCACCGAACCCGGGCTCGCGCGGTAAGCGAGGACCCGAGAAGATCTCCCCATGCACGTCGCGATCGCGGGGTCCTCGGGTCTGATCGGTACCGCGCTGGTGTCGCAACTCCGTCAGGCGGGCCACGAGGTCCTCCGGCTGGTGCGTGGGCGCCCGGGTGCGCCGGACGAGCGGGCCTGGGATCCTTCGGCGGCGACGATGGACGCCGGCACCCTGGACGGCGTCGACGCCGTGGTGAATCTGTGTGGCTCGGCGATGGCCACCCGGCGCTGGTCTGGGGAGTTCAAACAGGCCATCAGGGACAGTCGGATCGGCCCCACCGAGGTGCTCGCCACGGCGGTTGCCGAGCATCGGGTTCCGGTGTTGGTGAACGCCTCGGGGGTGGGTTTTTACGGCAACACCAGGGACCGCGAGGTCGACGAGACTGCCCCGTCTGGCTCGGGGTTCATCGCGCAGGTCTGCCGCGAATGGGAGGCGGCCACGGTGGCCGCGGAGCGGGCTGGGGCACGGGTGGTGCGGGTACGCACCGGCTTGGTGCTCTCCCCCTCGGGCGGACTCATGGGCCAGCTCAAACCGCTGTTCGCGCTAGGGCTGGGCGGTCGTCTTGACAGTGGGCAGCAGTACATGCCGTGGATCTCACTGGACGACGAGGTGGGTGCTCTCCGTTTTGTCCTGGAAAATGACGCAGTGTCTGGCCCGGTCAACTTCACCGGCCCGGAACCGGTGACGAACGCCGAATTCACCCAGGCGATGGGCGAGGCGATGCACCGCCCGACCCTGCTGGTGGTCCCTGGTTTCGCGCTGCGCCTGGCCCGCGGCGCAGAACTGGTCGATGAGATGGTGCTGACCGGCCAACGCGCCGTACCGGGGGTCTTGCGCAAGCACGGCTACCCATTCCAGCACGAGACCCTGTCTGCGGCGCTGGCCGCGGCGCTGGAGTAACCGGCGTAATCTCGCCCCCGTGACCACCGACGCCGGGTCCTGCCGGGCCGCCACGGCTCCCGTCCACGTCCGCGAGCTGGGCACCGTCGACTACGCACGGGCCTGGGAGCTGCAACGTGAGATCGCCACCGCCCGCGCTGCGGGCACCGGGCCCGACGTGCTGCTGCTGCTGGAGCACCCCTCGGTGTACACCGCGGGGCGGAGGACCACACCTGGCGATAGGCCTGACGACGGCACGCTGGTGATCGACGTCGACCGCGGCGGGAAGATCACCTGGCACGGTCCTGGCCAGCTCGTCGGCTACCCGCTGGTCGCACTCGCCGCGCCGATGGACGTCATCGACTACGTGCGGCGCCTGGAGCAGGCGCTGATCGCCGTGTGTACCGGACTGGGCCTGCACACCGGTCGGATCTCGGGACGGTCCGGGGTATGGTTGACGGCTGATCCGGCCACCGGCCGCCCGGAACGCAAGATCGCGGCCATCGGAGTCCGGATCAGCCACGGGGTGACCATGCACGGGTTCGCCTTGAACTGCCAGTCTGACCTCGCCGCCTTCGATCGGATCGTGCCGTGCGGCATCGCCGATGCCGGCGTGACATCGCTGACCGCCGAGCTGGGTCGTCCGGTCTCCGTGGCGCAGGTGCAGCCCGCGGTGTGTCGTGCCGTCCTCGATGCTCTGGACGGCGCACTTCCGGTGAGCACCGACGAGCTACCCGACCTCCCCAGGTTGGCGTGGCCGGCGGCGATTCGATAGGCACGAGCGGTGAGCCGATGGAGTGCAGCCGACATCCCCGACCAGACCGGCCGCACTGTGCTGGTCACCGGAGCCAACTCCGGTCTGGGCCTGCAGACCGCCATCGCGCTCGCAGCGCACGGCGCAACGGTGCTGCTGGCCTGCCGCGACCCGC
>JBGSWT010000686.1:0-5938 GCA_041751815.1 Pseudonocardiaceae bacterium | reverse complement strand
CCTGACCCGCTCGCCGTCGTCGTGAGCCGCCGGCTCACCCTCACCCCCGACCTGCCAATGCTGGCTGACCCGCAATCCCGGGTGATCATTCTCACCGCCAGTGCCGCCGAACTCAGCGACTGCGCCGCGCAGGTCAGTTACCTGCGGCCGGCACCAGGCGAGGAGCTCAACCTGGCCACGATGCTTGCCCGGCTACGTGCAGAGCACGGCGTGCGTTCGGTGCTCTGCGAGGGCGGGCCGGTGCTCAACGCCTCGTTGCTCCCCGCCGGCCTGGTCGACGAGCTGTTCTTGGCCATTGCGCCGGCACTCGCCGGTAGCGCCGGCGCGCTGTCCATCGTCGACCGTGCGCCGCTGGCCCAACCTGTCGGCCTAGACCTGATCTGGCTGCTGGAATCCGAGGGCCAACTCTTCGCCCGGTACGCGCTGCGCCACTACCCGCAAGCTGCGCGCGCATCGAGCGGGCTCAGCGGGGTAAATGACCACCGAATAACCCCGCTGAGCCCGCTGAATGCGGCGGTGCGCGAGGACGGTGTGATCTCGTTCCAGCCGTCGACGTCTTGGGGTTGCCGGGGGTTGGGGCCGACGTAATGCGCTGCGGGGCGGACCAGCCGACCGGTGCGTTTCTGCTCCATGATGTGCGCGCACCAGCCCGCGGTGCGGGCGCAGGTGAACATCGCCGGCATCATGTGCGGCGGAACCTGCGCGAAATCGAGAATTATCGCGGCCCAGAACTCCACATTGGTCTCGATCATCCGGTCCGGCCGCCGGTCGGCCAGCTCGGTGAGCGCGGCGTGCTCCAGGGCCACCGCCACGTCGTGGCGCGGCGCACCGAGCTCCTTGCAGATCCGGCGCAGCACCCGGGCTCGTGGGTCCTTGGCCCGGTACACCCGATGGCCGAATCCCATCAGGCGCTCACCACGATCCAGTACCGCACGGACCACCGCGGCGGCATTGCCGGTGCGTTCCACCTCCTCGATCATCGGCAGCACCCGCGCCGGTGCGCCACCGTGCAGCGGGCCGGACATCGCACCGATCGCTCCGGACAGGCAGGCGGCGACGTCCGCGCCGGTGGAGGCGATCACCCGTGCGGTGAATGTCGAGGCGTTGAGCCCGTGCTCGGCGGCCGAGACCCAGTAGGCATCCACGGCCTTGACATGTGCCGGGTCCGGATCGCCACGCCATCGGGTCATGAAGCGCGCGGTGATGGTGGAGCACTGGTCGATCCGGTGCTGCGGGACGGCAGGCTGGTTGATTCCCCGAGCGGACTGCGCCACGTAGGACAGTGCCATCACCGACGCCCTGGCCAGCTCCGTGCGGGTCTGCGCGTCAGAGCTGTCCAGCAGTGGCCGGTAACCCCAGATCGGGGCGAGCATCGCCAGCGCGGCTTGCACGTCGACCCGGACATCACCGGTGCGCACCGGCAGCGGAAACGGTTCCGCGGGCGGCAGGCCGTGCCCGAAGCGTCCATCGGTCAGCAATGCCCAGACGTCGCCGAAGGTCACGTGTCCGGCCAAGTCCTCGATGTCCACGCCGCGGTAGCGCAACGCTCCGCCGTCCCGATCTGGTTCGGCGATCTCGGTGTGAAAGGCGACCACGCCCTCCAGCACTGGTTTGAAACCCGTGGGGGTGTCCGTCACCAGCCCGTTTACCGCAGTCACTCGGCCCTCCTCGCGCGATCGCCCTTAATGTGGGTACGCGCGGGTCGCCGGCCGGCCATCGGGTTGGGGCGCACGCCACATTGCGGCGCCGCGCGAGCTCACTAACTGTGCACCCCAGACTTGCCCGACGGCAACGTGTCCTCCCCGAACGAGGCCGAATGGGGAGTCAAGAGGCTGTCGAGGACGTAGGTTCGGACCAGTCGAATCGTGACCGGGAGTGTGCGGCGTGGTGGCTGGGTGGACGCAACGGGGCAAACCGACCGCCGAGCTGGCCCGGATGCGGGTCGCCTACCCCGCCAGCGAGCTGGACGAAACCGAACTGGCCCAGACCTGGCACGAGCAGCTGGCGAGGTGGCTCGGTGACGCCCTGGCCGCCGGCCTTCCCGAGCCCAACGCGATGGTGCTGGCCACCGTGGACGCCGACGGGCTGCCCAGCTCGCGGACCGTGCTGGCCAAGGCCCTCGACTCGCGGGGCGTGGTGTTCTACACCAACTACACCTCCCGCAAGATGCACGACATCAACGCCACGGGGTTCGCTGCGGCGACGTTTCCGTGGATTGCGCTGCACCGCCAGGCGCACCTGCGTGGGCCGGCAGAGCTGACCACACGGGAGGAGAGCACGGCCTACTGGCAGACCCGCCCACGGGGTGCCCAGCTGGGAGCCTGGGCCTCAGCGCAGTCCACCGTGCTGCCGGACCGGCGCAGCCTCAACGATGCGCTGGAGCAGGTCACTGCCCGATTCGCCGAGGCCGAGCAGGTGCCGTTGCCGCCGCACTGGGGAGGAGCGCGGATCAGGCCGGTGAGTGTGGAGTTCTGGCAGGGCAGACCGAACCGCATGCATGACCGGCTGCGTTACCGCGTCGGTGACGACGGCGAGTGGACGGTTGCGCGGCTTGCCCCGTGACCGTCTCCATCACGGTCCCCGCAACGGACCCCCATGATGACACTGCGCCCGCTCGGCGGTGCGTGACTCAGCGCTCCACGGCCGTCAGACTGCGTCCATGAGCGAGACGACGGCGCAGGGCACAGCCCCGGGTGAAGAAGCTCCGCCCGGACTCAAACGGGTGATCGGACCGAAGCTGCTGTTCTTCTTCGTGATCGGCGACATCCTGGGAACCGGAATCTACGCGCTGACCGGCAGCGTCGCGGGGGAGATCGGCGGCGCCTTGTGGGTCCCGTTCCTCGGCGCCTTCGTGGTTGCTTTCCTCACCGCGTTCAGCTACCTGGAGTTGGTCGGCAAGTATCCCAGTGCGGCGGGTGCGGCGCTGTACGTCAACCGGGCCTTCGGGATCCCGTTCCTGACCTTCATCGTCGCCTTCGCCGTGATGAGTTCGGGCATCACCAGTGCCTCCTCGGCGGCGGTGGCGTTCGGCCAGACGTACCTCAAGGAGTTCATCACGCTGCCGGTCTGGGCGGTCGGGATCACTTTTATCGTACTGCTCGCGCTGATCAACTTCCGCGGTGTCGGTGAGTCGCTCAAGGCCAACCTGGTGCTCACCTGCATCGAGCTGTCCGGACTGCTGATCATCATTGCGATCGGTGTTTATGCGGTCGGATCGGGTCAAGGTGAGCCGAGCAGGCTCACCCAGATCGACACCGCAGACTCCGGTGTGTTGCTGGCGATCACCTCGGCCACTGCGCTGGCGTTCTTCGCGCTGGTCGGTTTCGAGGACTCGGTGAACATGGCCGAGGAGTGCAAGCAACCGGCCAAGATCTTCCCCCGGGCGATGTTGCTCGGCATGGGTGCCGCCGGAGTGATCTATCTGCTGGTCACGATCACCTCATCGCTGCTGGTACCCGCCGACCGGCTGGCTTCCCTGGAGAGCGGCGCGCTGCTCGAGGTTGTCCGGGTTGGCGCACCCAGCTTCCCACTGGGTCTTTTCGCCGTCATCGGGCTCTTCGCGGTGATCAATACGGCGCTGATCAACATGCTGATGGCCAGCAGGCTGGTCTACGGCATGGCGGGTGAGCGCATCATCCCGCGCTTGCTGGGTGCAGTGCATCAGACCCGGCGCACCCCGTGGGTTTCGATCGTGTTCACCAGCGCGATCGCCGTGGTTCTGGTCAGCTTCGTCCCGCTGGCCGGCTTGGCCGGGACTACCTCGCTGCTGCTGCTCGCGGTCTTCACTTTGGTCAACATCACCTGCCTGGTGCTGCGCCGCAAGACCGTCGAGCACGAGCATTTTCGTGCCCCGTCTTGGAGCCCATGGCTCGGGGCGCTGCTGTGCGGGTACCTGGTAACCCCGTTGTCCGGCCGCGACCCCGACCAATACCTGCTCGCGGGCGTCTTGCTGGCGGTCGGGGTCCTGCTCTGGCTACTCAATCGGGCGTTCGTGGGCCGGGTCGAGTTCGATCCGGCGAAGCTGCCCCGCGAGTGAGTTACGTTGGAGTATGTCGGCGTTCCCGACGGTGTACCCCCCGTGCAATGTCGCTCCAGGCAAGGTCGCTGTGCGGTCCGACCGGCTACCGCAGCGTTGCGCCGCATCGCCCAAGAAGTGATAGGGCCCCAAGAAGTGTCGCCTAAGAACTGAGAGGGACTGCCATGACTGACGCCACCGCGTCCGAAGTGTCGGTTCGACCGTCCAGCAACGGTCGTGACGAGCCCAATAATGATCGCGCAGATAATGATCATGCCAATAAAGATCACGCCAATAGTGATCATGCCAATAGTGATCATGACAGTGTGACTCTGCATTACGCGGGTGGTCAACATCGGATGCCGGTCACCAGGGCCGCTCAGGGCGCCTCCGGTATTGACCTGGGCACACTGCGGGCCAATACCGGGATGGTCACCCTCGATCCAGGATTCGTGAACACCGCCGCGTGCACTTCGCAGATCACCTACATCGACGGCGACGCGGGCGTGCTGCGCTACCGCGGCTACCCGATCGGCCAGCTCGCCAAGCGCTCGAGCTACCTGGAAACCAGCTACCTGCTGATCTACGGGGAACTGCCGACCAGTGCCCAGCTGGAGAACTTCACCGACCTGATTCGCATGCACACCTTGCTCCATGAAGACCTCAGGCGTTTCTTCGACGGTTTCCCGCGCGATGCGCATCCCATGCCGGTGCTGTCCAGCGCGGTGTCCGCATTGTCCACCTTCTACCAGGACAGCCTCAATCCGTTTGACCACGAACAGGTGGAGATCTCCACGGTGCGACTGCTGGCTAAGCTGCCCACCATCGCGGCCTACGCCTACAAGAAGTCGATCGGTCAGCCGTTTCTTTACCCGGACAACTCGCTGGGTCTGGTGCACAACTTCCTACGGATGACCTTCGGGCTTCCCACGAAGTCCTACCAGGTGGACCCGGTGGTGGCCGATGCGCTGGACCTGTTGTTCGTCCTGCACGCTGACCATGAGCAGAACTGCTCGACATCCACCGTCCGGATGGTCGGCTCCTCACAGGCCAATCTTTTCGTGTCGATCTCGGCGGGGATCAATGCGCTGTCCGCCCCTCTGCACGGCGGGGCGAACCAGTCGGTGCTGGAGATGTTGGAACGCATCCGCGCCAACGGCGGTGACGTGGATACTTTCGTCAAGAAGGTGAAAGACCACTCCGACGGCGTGCGTCTGATGGGTTTCGGGCATCGCGTCTACAAGAACTACGACCCTCGTGCGAAGATTGTCAAGGAGACCGCGGATGAAATCCTGAACAAGCTGGGGGTCAACGACCCGTTGCTGGACATCGCCCTGAGGCTGGAGGAGAAAGCGCTCGCCGACGACTACTTCGTCGAGCGCAAGCTCTATCCCAACGTTGACTTCTACACCGGTCTTATCTATCGGGCAATGGGCTTCCCCACCAAGATGTTCACGGTGCTCTTTGCGCTGGGTCGGTTACCGGGTTGGATCGCGCACTGGCGCGAGATGATCAGCGACCCCAAGACCAAGATCGGTAGGCCCCGGCAGATTTACACCGGACACGCCGAGCGGGAGTACGCCGAGATTACTCAGCGTTGATCTCTACTGCGGCGGGCGTCGCCCGTTGGGCGGTGCGCGGGCACCCGCGGGACGCGTACGGTGCCCGCAGACCGAACCCGGGAGCCAGATGTCGATGCGCACCATCCAATGGGTCGACGGACACGTCGATGTGATCGACCAGACCGCCCTACCGCAACAGCGGCGAGTGGTGCTGCACACCGTCAGCCAGGTGGTGGACGCGATCCACCGATTGGTGGTGCGCGGTGCACCTGCGCTGGGGGCGCTGGGGGCGCTGGGGGTCGCCCTCGCGGCGGCGCGTTCGGCGGAACAGGGCTATGACGCAGATGCCGTGCGGGCCGAC
>JBGSWT010000685.1:0-5473 GCA_041751815.1 Pseudonocardiaceae bacterium | reverse complement strand
GCCGCAAGTGCGTTGGCGATGATTGGGTGGCGCAGGCTGCGGGTGAAGGCGGGTGAAGCCGTCCTCGTCGGTCGGCTGATGCTGGAAGGTTCCCTCCTCAGTATTTCAAACGCTGTTATAAAACAGCGTTGCGATACGCTGGTCAAGTGCCACGACCGAAACTGCACGACGATGCGCTGCGGATCCGGCTACTCGACACCGCAGGGGCCTTGCTCACCTCCGAGGGCCCGGACGCGCTGAGCCTGCGCCGGCTCGCCACCGCGGCCGGCACTTCGACCAGCGCGGTGTACGCACTGTTCGGAGGGAAGTCGGGGATCCTTCGAGGCCTGTTCATCGAGGCGTTCACCAGATTCGCGGCCCACCTGGACACGGTGACACCGTCGGACGACCCGCTGGCCGATCTCCTCGCGCTCGGCCGCGCCTACCGGACCAGCGCACTGGCCGACCCACACCTGTACGCGGTGATGTTCGGTTCACCGGTGCCCGGCTTCGAGCCTGCTCCGGAGGACTATGCACACGCCGAGGCCACCTTCACCCCGTTACTCGACACGGTGCGCAGAGCGATTGCGGCGGGCCTGCTGCGCGACGTCGCCCCATCGGTGATCGCCACTGCGCTGTGGGCGAACGTGCACGGCTTGGTGTCACTGGAGTTGGGTTGCGCGATGCCACCTCAAGCCGGGGCACCCGCCGAGGTGTTCGAGACCGCGATCCACGCCAACCTCAGCGGCTGGCGGGTCAGAGGCGCTGCGGGGTCGTGAGTGGGAACGGGTGTGGGAACCCTGTTACGCACCCACGAGCACTACGCTGCGCGCATGGCTGCGGACATCGTGCCGATCGAGCTCTCCCTGACCGCCGGGGACCTGGTGACGCTGTGGGCCCCCCGCTGGCGCGAGGACAGTGAGGAATGGGAGGCGTTTCTCGGCGACGACGACAACCTCTTCGCCTTCCCCGACGTCGCGGCGCTGGTCAGTTTCGTGCGCACCGCGCCCGACCACGACCTCGTCGACCATCCGGCCTGGGCGCTGGTACCGCGGTTGCCCGCAGCGGACCTACGACCCGAGGAATCCCAACGTTACGACCTGATCGGAGTGCCCGAGCTCGTCGCGCAACCGCCGGACACCTGGGTGATCGATGAACTCGCCGAGGTGGTGTCGATCGTGCGGTCGCTGGCCGAGGTATGCGGCCTGGATGTGGTGCACGAAGTGCTCGACTCCACCCCGGAGTTCGGCATGCTCGAGGGTGGCACGCTGGCTTTCAGCGGCAGGGAGGGCGAGCGGCGCTGGCAGGCGCTGTGCGCGGTGATCGCACAGCGCTGGGATGACGTGGTCGATGCGATCGACGGGGTGGTCCGCACTCCCGACATCGATGCGGCGGCGTTGGCCACGGCGCAGACCGAGCTGACCGAGGCCGAGGAGGCCATAGATAAGGATAAAACAGACAAAGCGGCGCCCGAAACCCCAGCCGCACCGAACCCTGCGCTGGCGTTCTGGTCAGAGGTCGGCATCGACCCGATCCGGATCATCAGTGACCTCGGTGATCACTACACGCTGCGCTGCTACGTCGACGATGCACCGGTCTTCCTCGGCCGCAGCGGGCGTATCGAGGCATTCCCCTCGCTGCGCTCACTTTCGCGGTATCTCGCCGGCAACCCCAAGGATCACGACCTCGACGAGGTCTCCACCTGGCCGGAGGTGACCACACAGGCGCACGCCGGCGAGCTCGAGGTGGCAGTCGATGACGGCAACAGCTACGTGCTCGCCGGCCTGGCCGATGATCTCGCCGGCGGTCCTGAAACCGTCGACCCCGGCCAGCTCGAACTCGCCGTGGAATTGATCACCGATGCCGAGCAATGGGCCGGATCAGACGCCGCGGATAAGGCGCTGACCGGCTCCGAGCCGCTGGGCTGGTTGGTCTCCTTCCTGCTGCGACCGAATCCGACGCGGCTTGCACCCAGCCCTCCCTTCGACGCCGAGGTGGCAGCCTGGCGGGCGCTGGTCGGCGGTTTCGAGGACCGGCTGAATGTTCATTGAGCTGCCCCGAACGTCGCCCGATTGTCGCAACGGCTGCCGAGATGGCTAAGATGCGCGGCCAACCGTGTCGGCGCATTCTCCTCACCGAAAGCCCACGCCTGTGAGCAATTACAGCAACAGCCCCGCAACACAGTCCTTCGATCGGATGCGCAGCATGCTCGTGCGTGCCGCCGAGATCCGCGACAGCGAGCAGCAGCAGATCTTCGACGCGCTGGACGAGATCCATGCCCGATTGGCGCCCCTGGAGTCGTTGGGTTCGGTTCGCAAGCGGCTCTCGGAGATGCCCGACCGCACCGAGGTCAGCGTGCTGGCCGAGCGGGTCGATGAGGCACTGTCGAGACTGGAATCTCAGGACAACGCTCTCACCGCGTTGTCCCGCGCTGTCGAGTCGATCGTGGACCGGCTAGCCAAGCCGTTCGCCGAGCTCGGTGAACGGCTCGATGGGGTGGCGGGCCGGTTCGAAGGTTTCTCCGGCCGGGTGGACGGTCTGGAGGACCGGATCGCTGGACTGCACAAGCGGCTCGACGATCTGGACCTCCACCTCGACCGGCAGGACGTCAGCCTCGCGGAGCTGCCCGCCGCCGTGCACGAGCCGGTGCGGGAGCGGATCGACACCGCAGAGTTGGGTCTACGGGGTCGGCTGGACGAGATTGACAAGGGCATGAACGAACGCCTCGACGGGGTGCAGCAGCGTGCTGGTGAGGCCACCGACGGGCTGAGCAGCCGGATCGGTGAGAGTTCCGAGTCCATGTCCGCCGCGCTGGAGTCAGTCACCCAGCGGCTGGATATCCTGTCGGTTCGGCTGGACTCGGTGGATGAGGGCGTCGGCGGCCGGATCAGCTCGGTCACTGAGCGCCTGGGAAAGTTGGACGGCGCGCTGGCTTACCGCCCCGACGCCGACTCGATAGCCGGCCTGGTCCGGCAGGCGAACGAAGAGTCCGAGGTGCGCTACACCGCCCAACTCGACGAGGCGATGGCCACCTTCGCTGAGATCATCATGGGCGGTACGCCGACTCCGTTGAACACACCACCACCGCCGCCGCCTCGACCGGCCCAGCGCCGGGTCCGCAACGGTACCGCCAAGAATGGGAGACCCAAGGAGGACATGGACTCCGAGGCCGTGGCGACGTCCTGACGGCCCCTCTCGATCGACACAACCCAGCCAGCTAGCCTCGCCCGGTGCGCATGATCCGGTCCCGGGCGGTGGTCGGCTTGATCGCTGTCCTGGGCGCAACGATCCTGCTCGGTGCGGTACCCGGTACCGCCCAACCCGCCGTGACCACGTCGGACACCGTGGGATGCCCACAGCAGATCACCCCGCCGCCGCCGGTCGACCTCTCAGAGGTCCCCGCTCCCGGCACCCCGGCGCCGGCACCGATGTCGGTTCCGAACCGTCCAGTGGGTGGGCCTCTGATGGGCGTGTGCGGGCTGGTGTTGCCGGTCAACGCACCCGTTCCGCCAGCGGGAATCAGCGCGACGTCCTGGTTGGTGGCCGACGCCGACTCCGGAGAGGTGCTCGCCGCCAGAAGCCCACATGCTCGCCACCGCCCAGCATCAACGATAAAGCTGTTGACCGCCCTGCTGGCAGCCGAGCAGCTTCCGCTCAACCGGGTCGTCGTCGCCACACAGGCCGATGCCGACCAGGAGGGGAGCAAGGCGGGTTTGGGGCCGGGCGGCCGCTACACCGTTCGCCAACTGCTCACCGGCCTGTTGTTGGTGTCCGGTAACGACACCGCGCATGCCCTGGCCGTCCAGCTGGGTGGGGTCGGTGAGACCGTCGAACAGATGAACGAACTGGCGGCCAGGCTGGGCGCACTGGATACCCGGGCCGCCACCCCGTCCGGGCTGGATGGTCCGGGCATGAGCACCTCGGTCTACGACCTGGCGCTGGTGTTTCGCCAGGTGCTCAACCGTCCGCTGCTCACCGAGTTGCTAGGCACCCGGCAGGTGAACTTCCCGGGCTTCGGTGAGCGGCCAGGCTTCGTGCTTAGCAATGACAACAAATTGCTCAGGAACTACCCCGGCGCGCTGGGTGGCAAGACCGGGTTCACCGATGACGCCCGGCACACCCAGGTCGACGCCGCACAGCGTGGTGGGCGGCGCCTGATCGTGATTCTGATGCGGGGCGAGCAGCGGCCCGTGCCGATGTGGGAACAGGCAGCCCGCTTGCTGAGCTACGGGTTCGCGCTGACCCCCGGCCGCCCGGTCGGGCGGTTGGTGGACGAGGCTGCCCCGCTGGACACCGCAGGGCCGGCGCCGGGACCGACGGGAGCAACCTCAGGACTACCGGGGCTCCCACCGGCTGATTCCCAGGACCGGACCGGCAGGCCCGATGGCGCCGGTGGGCTGATCCCGGTAGCGCTGTGGATCGGCGTGACGGTCATCGTGCTCACCGTGCTCGGTGGTCTGGTGGCCCGCCAGCGCCGCGGAGGCGACTAGTCCAGCCGGCTGAGCTCGTCGGCGCCACCGAGATACGCCTGGGCCTGCAGGGTGAACAGCTCGGCGTACCCGCCGCCGCGGGCCATCAGCTCGCCATGGGTGCCCTGCTCGGTGATGCGGCCGTGATCCAGGACGATGATCTGGTCGGCGTGCCGGATATTGGCCAGCCGATGGGTGATCAGCACCGTCGTGCGGGTAGCTCCCGGGCTGTCACCATTGCCTCCCGCGCGACTGAGCGACTGCAGGGATTGGAACACGGCGTGCTCGGCGCGGGCGTCCATCGCGGCGGTCGGCTCGTCGGCGACGAGCAGGGCAGCATCCCGGTACAGACCGCGGGCCACGCTGATCCGCTGCCACTGCCCGCCGGACAGGTCGCACCCGTTCTGGAACTCCCGAGAGAGCACGCTGTTCCAGCCGTCGGGGAGATCAGCGATCACGGCGTCAGCGCCGGAGTCGGCCGCAGCGGCGGCGAGCACGCTGCCATCGAGGTCGGGGCGCTGCAGCCGGCCGATGCGGATGTTGTTCTCGGCGCTCGTCGGCCACTCGACGGGATCCTGCAGGACGACGCCGACCTGGGAATGCAACTCACGCTGGTCGACCGTGGCGATGTCGATTCCGTCCCACGTCACCTGTCCCCGGTCGGGTAGGTAGAGCCCGGTGATCACTTTGGCAAGGGTGGATTTGCCGGAGCCGTTCTCTCCCACCAGAGCGACGACCTGACCGCGGCTGATCGTCAAGCTGACCTGATGCAAGGCAGGCTCGTCCTTGCCGGGATAGCTGAAGGACACCTCGTGCAACTCAATGACGTGGGGATCAGGCGGCAGCCGCCGAACGGCAGCAGCCCGGTGGAGGCCGCGGGCCTGGGCCAGGCAGCTGGTCAGCAGGTCGAGGTAGAAGCTGTGCTCGAATAGCCGGTTGGCAGCAAAGACCGTGGTGGACACGGCCGTGCTGGCGGTGCGCATCGCAACGGCCGCCGCCCCGGCCAAGGCCAGTGGCATCGCCCC
>JBGSWT010000684.1:0-2281 GCA_041751815.1 Pseudonocardiaceae bacterium | reverse complement strand
GCCGAAGGCCGGGGCTCCCGCGGCGTGCAACGTGGCGAGTTGACGCCCGAGCCGCTCGGCTGCCGCAGCGCTGCGTTGACCGCCCGGCAGATGTTCGGTGACCAGCCACTGCGCGTCGTGTCCGAGTACCTGCGGCACCGGCGGTCCGCCGGGTACCTGCAGCCACCGCAGTCCGGCTGCCTCGGCCTTGGCCTGCTCGAGTTGCCCCCGTTTGGCCACCACGGTGCGCCCGTCACCCAACTCGATCAACCAGATGCTGCCGCGCGGCGTTGCGGCTCGCACCGGCTGTCCGATGATTGCGGCGACGGCCTCACCGACCGCAGCCCCAGCTGTAGTCATAGCCGGCTGCGTACCCATGCCAGCAATCCGGGTGCCGCCGCGTGCACCATGCCGAGTACCTCGTCAAAGCCGTGCTTGCCACCGAAGTACGGGTCGGGCACATCGAGGTCCCCGCCGGCCGCCGGGTCGAAGGATCGCAGCAGCACCACTCGCTCCGGTTGCGCCACCAGCCGGCGCAGTGCCGCGAGATGCCCAGAGTCCAGTGCCACCACCAGATCGGCAGCCAGGTGCTGCGCGCCGACCTGCGCGGCCACATGCTTGTAGTCGTAGCCCGCTCGGCGCAGCGTCTCGGCACTGCGAGGGTCGGCGGGGTTGCCGACGTGCCAGTCACCGGTTCCCGCACTGCTCACGTGCACCCGGTCGGTCAGACCCTCCCGGCGCAGCGCCTCCGTGAAGACGATCTCGGCCATCGGAGAGCGGCAGATGTTCCCGGTGCACACAAAACAGACGTGAAGACGCTTGCGGTCGCCATCGCTGCTACTCACACCGGCCATTCTGTCCGATCACCGACGAAGTGATCGAGGATCGGCGTCCTAGCTCCGCGCGGGCAGCTGTTGCAACGCCCAGGTGTTGCCGTCCGGGTCGCTGAAGGTGACGAAGGAGCCCCATGGCTGGACATCGACCTCGCTGGCGTCCACGCCGCGGTCGATGAGCTCCCGCCGGGCGGCCTCGACGTCCTCGACGACGATCTGAACGCCTTGCTGCGTGCCGGGTGACATCTCAGTGATGCCGGTACCCAGCATGATGGAGCACGCCGACCCCGGAGGGGTGAGCTGCACGAAGCGCAGCGCGTCGTCGACTTGGTGGTCGTGGTCGGGGTGGAAACCGACCTGCTCCACGTAGAAGGCCTTGGCGCGGTCGACGTCGGTCACGGGAACGGTCACGAGTTCAAGTTTCCAGTTCATGGCCACAAGTTAGCCGTGGGGTCTGACAATTCGTCACAGCTGTGTAGAGAAGAGCAGTAGCCGCGGATGCGAAGCCAGGCTCCGGCACCGGTGGTGGAGCGGTGGCAGCCGGAGATCTTCAGCTGGGTCCTGGCGGGACTCGATCGTCGCGGCGCCAAGATCAAGCTGACACTCTCACACCAGTCATTAAGTCCTGCATCGGAGGTCCAGATGACTACCACGCTGATCATCGGCGATGTCCAGACCGGCATCGTCGAGGCATTTCCATGGACCGAGCCTGTTCTGCAGCCGCTGGCCGCCCTACTCCCGTTGGCGCGCAAGAAGGGCACGCCGGTCATCTACGTCCGGGCTGCGCTGCGCCTCGACCGAGCCGAGGTGCCCTCCCGGAATCCGAACGCGACGTGGATGTTCAACAGCGGCGATCTCTTCCAAGAGGCCTCGGCCGCCACCTCGATCCACCATGACATTCAGCCGATGTCGGGCGAGGCGGTGATAACCAAGCGCCGGGGCAGCGCCTTCACCGGGACGGATCTCGAAGCGATCCTGCGGGCGCGCGGCGTCACGGACATCGCCTTGGCAGGCGTCGCCACCAGCGGAGTAGTGCTGGCCACACTGATCGACGCGACCGAACGCGACTACGCCGTGACGGTCCTGCGGGACGGATGCGCAGACGCCGAGACCGACGTCCACGACTTTCTCCTGAGTAGCGTTTTCCCCGGGCGTGGCGCGCAGGTTGTCAACTGCCGGGACTGGGTCGAAGGGCTCTAAGGGTGCGTGATTGATATGACTGAGCCGGTGTGGGTCGTTGGGGCGGGGATGATGCCGTCTTTGGTTCACCGCACTCCGCGACGCGATCGCCGGAAAACCCTGGACCCCCGACTTCGCGGCCTGAATGGTTAGAGCGCCGGGATAAACCGGCATGGAGAAGGAGATGAGAGAGCTCTACATCGAAGGGCTAGCGACCCACGATGACCCCGAGTCATGCGTTGGCGTCTGTGAGGGCGTCGGCGAAGCGTTGACAGGGGCACGTGCAGGCT
>JBGSWT010000683.1:0-3927 GCA_041751815.1 Pseudonocardiaceae bacterium | reverse complement strand
GATCCCGCTGCTCGGCGCCCGCCGCCGGGAGCAGCTCGAGCAGAACCTCTCCGGACTCGATCTCGTACTCAGCGACGACCACCGGCGGGCGCTCGATGCGGTTGGCACGCCGTCGCTCGGCTTCCCGCAGGCGTTCCTGGGCAGCGCGACGGTGCGCCGCTTTAGCACCTCCGGCCACTACGCCGCCATCGACAATCACCGCGCCCTGCACTACGGGGAGTTCACGGTGCGCTGAGGCGGCGCATCCGCCAACCAGGTCCGCAGCGTCGGCCACTGCCTGGCCAATGGCAAGCGCTCGCGCGGGTCGGCACTGTTGATGAGCATGAACCTCGACGTGACTCACCGCCTCGGTGCTGCCGGCACCACCCTCAGGGAAGGGAACGTGACCAATGCCAAGAATCGCCTGGATCGAAGATGCCGCCGCGCGTGGTGAACTCGCCGGTCTCTACGAGGAAGTGAAGGGAATTTCTCCCACTGGGGAGGTGGATGACGTCATCCGCTGCCTGAGTCTGCGTCCAGACTTCCTGGGCCCCATCGTGCAGGCCACGCGCCTGCATTTCACCGATGGTGCGCTTACCCGAGCACAGCACGAGATGATCGCCTCCTACGTCTCCGCGCTGAACCGCTGCCGCTATTGCCTGTCGGGCCACATCTGGTTCCTGCAGTCGCAGGGCGAGCAATACCACCAGACCGCTGAAGCGCTGCGTTATGGTGATCTTGAGGCGGCGGGGCTCAACACAGCCGAGCGGTTGTTGTTGGAGTTCGTGGGCACCCTGACTCGTCACGCCTACCGCATCACCGATGAGCAGGTCCAAGACCTACGAGAGGTCGGTTGGACGGATGCACAGATCGCGGAGGCGGTCTATGACGCGGCGTTGCTCAACTTCTTCAACCGCATCGCGGATGCCTTCGACATCCACCCCCCGGTAGGGATGGACCCGACCGGTCCACCGCGTTGAGAGGCGTGGCCCGCACACGGCCGGCGATGACCAACCGCACCGCTTCGACGGCACTTGACGTCCGGCGCTGCCGTGCGTTGGCAGCGCCTGCCCCACCGGCTGGTGGCTACAGTGCGGTAATGGCAGCGCAGATCATCCTGGTACAGGGTGACATCACCGAGCAGCACGTCGACGCAGTGGTGAATGCCGCCAACAGCTCGCTACTCGGTGGGGGCGGCGTGGACGGCGCGATCCACCGCGAGGGAGGATCAGAGATCCTGGTGCAGTGCCAGGTGCTACGCGCCGGCCGCTACCGCGACGGTCTGCCCGCCGGCCAGGCGGTCGCCACCACCGCGGGTGACTTGCCGGCCCGCTGGGTAATCCACACCGTCGGCCCGGTGTACAGCGAGTCCGAAGACCGCTCCCACCTGCTGGCCTCCTGCTATCGGGAATCGCTGCGGGTGGCCGACGAGCTCGGCGCTCAGACCGTCGCCTTTCCTGCGGTGTCCGCCGGAATCTACGGGTGGCCACTGGCCGATGCCGCCCGCATCGCGCTCACCACCGTCACCGGCACACCCACCAGCGTGCGTGAGGCGCGGTTCGTCCTGTTCAGCGATCCGGTCCTCAAGGCATTTCACACCGTGCACCAGAGCACGACACACCGAGCAGGAGAGCCGGACACGCGGGCATGACGAACCCCGGCGGTCGGGGGAAATCGCCGGGGCTCACCATGCTCATCGGCATGGCATTGAGCCGCGTTACACGCCGGTTCACGAATCCACTTCAGTGCGGTTCGTGGTGATCGCGGTCTGTGTACCTACGTGACATGCTCTCTCAGGCGAGCGGTAGGGCCGCAGCACGAGGACGGGAGATCGGCATGAGCCAGCCAGACCTCAAACCACGCAGCCGGGAGGTCACCGACGGCGTGGAGCGCGCCGCAGCCCGTGGCATGTTGCGTGCCGTCGGCATGGGCGACGACGACTTCGCCAAGCCGCAGATCGGGGTCGCCTCGTCCTGGAACGAGATCACCCCGTGCAACCTGTCGCTGGACCGCCTGGCCAAGGCCAGCAAGGAGGGCGTGCACGCCGCTGGTGGCTTCCCGAGGGAGTTCGGCACGATCTCCGTCTCCGATGGCATCTCCATGGGCCACGTCGGGATGCACTATTCGCTGGTCTCCCGCGAGCTGATCGCCGACTCGGTGGAGACCGTGGTGGAGGCCGAACGGCTGGACGGGACGGTGCTGCTCGCCGGCTGCGACAAGAGCCTGCCCGGAATGCTGATGGCTGCCGCCCGGCTCGACCTGGCGGCGGTATTCCTCTACGGGGGCACCATCCTGCCCGGCCGGGTGGGCGACCGTGAGGTCACCATTATCGACGCCTTCGAGGCAGTGGGGGCGTGCGCCCGGGGCCTGATCAGCCGGGCCGACGTCGACGTCATCGAGCGGGCGATCTGCCCCGGTGAGGGCGCCTGTGCCGGCATGTACACCGCCAACACGATGGCCTGCGCGGCCGAGGCGCTGGGCATGTCGCTGCCAGGGTCGGCCAGCCCTCCCGCGGTGGACCGGCGCCGCGACGGATTCGCCCGTGCCAGCGGGTCCGCTGTGGTGAACCTGATTAAGCACGGGATCACCGCCCGGCAGATTCTCACTCGCCCGGCGTTTGAGAATGCGATCGCGGTGGTGATGGCCTTCGGCGGCTCGACCAACGCGGTGCTACACCTGCTGGCCATCGCGAATGAGGCCGGCGTGCCGCTGGAGCTGGACGACTTCAACCGGATCGGCGACAAGGTGCCGCATCTGGCCGACGTCAAACCCTTCGGCAAGCACGTGATGGCCTCGGTCGATCAGGTCGGCGGCGTGCCGGTGGTGATGAAAGCTCTGTTGGACGCCGGTCTGCTGCACGGTGGCTGCCTCACCGTCACCGGGCGCACCATCGCCGAGAACCTCACCGAGCTGGCCCCGCCCGATCTGGACGGCAAGATCCTGCACCGCCTCAACGACCCGATCCACCCCACCGGCGGGATCGCCATCCTGCACGGCTCGCTGGCTCCCAAGGGCGCAGTGGTGAAAAGCGCCGGCTTCGACTCAGCCCGCTTCGAGGGCACCGCCCGGGTGTTTGACGGCGAGCAGGCCGCGATGGACGCTGTCCCGCACCTGCAGCCAGGCGACGTGGTGGTGATCCGGTATGAGGGTCCGCAGGGCGGGCCCGGGATGCGGGAAATGCTCGCGGTCACCGGAGCGATCAAGGGCGCCGGGTTGGGCAAGGACGTTCTGCTGCTCACCGACGGACGTTTCTCCGGGGGCACCACTGGCCTGTGCGTCGGGCACGTGGCGCCCGAGGCCGCGCACGGCGGACCGATCGCGCTGGTCCGCGACGGTGACACGATCGTGCTGGACATGGATCGTCGCGAGCTGAACCTGCAGGTCGACGCCGGGGAACTAGCGCGGCGCCGGCAGGAGTGGAAGGCTCCGCAGCGCCCGCTGCGCGGCGTACTCGCCAAGTACGCCCGGCTGGTCGGCTCCGCCGCGGAAGGTGCGGTGTGCTCGTGAGTGACTAGCCGGGTAGGAACTTCGGGGTGGGTGTATCCGCCGTGGCGGGGCACGTTCTATCCGGCTGGGTTGGCACACCGCCGGGAGCTGGAGTACCTGTCCCGGCAGCTGAACAGCATCGAGATCAACGGCTCGTTCTACTCGCTGCAGCGGCCCACGAGTTACCAAGCGTGGGCGGCGGCCACCCCGGAGGACTTCGTCTTCGCGGTCAAGGGCGGCCGGTTCATCACACATATGAAAAAGTTGCGGGACGTCGAGACGCCGCTGGCGAACTTCTTCGCCTCCGGAGTGCTCGCGCTGGGCGCCAAGCTCGGGCCGCTGCTGTGGCAGCTACCGCCCAACCTGCCCTTCGACGCCGACCGGCTGGCCACGTTTCTCGCCCTGCTGCCACGCAGCACCGCCGAGGCCGCCACGCTGGCGCAGCACCACGACGAGCGGCTC
>JBGSWT010000682.1:0-4934 GCA_041751815.1 Pseudonocardiaceae bacterium | reverse complement strand
CTTGGTCAGGTAGTCCTCGGCACTCATCGGCCACCTGCCCGCACGGGCGTCTTCGCCGGCTCCTCACCCAATGCCCGGTAGATCGTGGACCGGCTGACACCCACGATCTCAGCGATGGCAGTCACAGTGTGCTGCCCGGCGTCGCGCAACGCGCAGGCATGCTCCAGCTTCGCCCCGGTGAGCTTCGACGGGCGGCCTCCGACACGGCCCTCGGCGCGGGCCGCGGCGAGTCCGGCGGTGGTGCGCTCCCGGATGACGTCGCGTTCGAACTCGGCGAGCGCAGCCATCACGTGGAAGATCAGCTTGCCGCCGGAGGTGGTGGTGTCGAAGCCCTCGGTGAGTGACCGGAACCCGATGCCCCGCTCGCCGAGTGCGGTCACGATCTCGATGAGGTGCGAGATCGACCGGCCCAGCCGGTCGAGCTTCCACACGACCAGGGTGTCACCGGGCCGGAGGTAGTCGAGCACCTTGCCCAGCTCGGGCCGGTCGCGCAGCGCGCCGGACGCGGTCTCGGTGAAGGTCCGGGTGCAGCCCGCGGCGTCGAGCGCGTTGCGCTGGAGGACGTGATCCTGGTCGGTGGTGGACACGCGGGCGTAGCCGATGAGGTCGCTCATGTCCTGACTGTCGCAATAACCCTTTGCGGCGTTACTGCGACACTCCGGTTTCGGGCACGAGTTCTGCGACGGTCCGGGCGCAGGTCAGCTCATCGGCATGATCGACACTGTGCCCGTCCGACTAACGAACGTTTTCACACACGCGCCCATGATCCAGCCGCGACCAGTCACTCCCTGTAGAACTCCACCTCGGCCAGGGCTGTCCGCCCAGGTGGCTTCCTGAACTGCGGTGGTTCACGCTCTGGGTCCACCGTGCCAAGTCCGTCGTAAGTGCTTCGAATCGTCAGTGTCACGGAGCGCGTCGAGCCCTCGTCGAAGTCCAGTTCTTGACGGTTCTGAATCTCGCTTTCCGGGAGGACCGCGAGCGGACTGAGGCGTTCCTGCCCGACTTCCGAGCCATCGGTGCGGACGGCCAGAGACCTCACCTTGCCAGCCAACATGTACGTAACGACATTGGTCGGAGCACCGTTTACAACACAGATCAGCTGCAGATCCACAGGATCGGTAAACTCGAAAGTCGCCGTCTCTCCGATTGCCAACGACGACAGCACCGCCCACGAGCTGGCCGTACTGCCATCGGTCAAGTTGGTACCCCGAAACTCGGCCGCGAATGACGAGACCTCGGGCGAACCTGTTGGAGAAACCAGGACCAGATCTCCGGGATCATCGCAGCTCGGTTGTCGCACAGCGTCCGCGATCGTGTCCGCGCACACCACGAACACAATCCCAACTATGAGGCCGCTGAACAATCCGCCGACGAACGCACTCCAGGAGTTGGCCCAGATCCCAATGTGCCTGCCTTGTCCACTCGTCATCGACGACACCCGATCTGTTGACACCATGTGTAGGAAGCGTCGCTCACCGCAACAATGCTGTCAAGCTCGTACGTGCGCTACGCGCGCCGCGCCCTGTTCAGGGTCGTGGCGATCTGCGGCGCACCGTCTCGACCGAGCGGGTCCTATGGACGTCGCATACGGACATGCTCATCAACGTGATCACTGCGCCTTCAAGCCGGTTGCGCATCGCCGCGGACGCGGTCAACTCGGACTCCGGGTCGTCCAGCTCGGCGACGATCGCCCGCGCGACCCGCGCGACCTCTGCCGCGTCCTCGGATCGGATCACGATGACCGCCCCTCCTGAGCTTCGGCCAGACGGTTGACAGCGTCAGCCAGTCGCTCGGCTGCCGCTGCGATCGCGAGTAGGGCGTAGACGGTGGTGGCGTCGGTGTCATGCGTGCCGTCAAGCGCGTTCGAGGCGTTCTGGGCATAGACGTCGGGCGGGTACATGTCGGCCATGGTCGAGAACTATGCCTTGCTCGACTGCGCAGGCGCCGTACGTGCGGCGGTCAGCCACCCGAACTTGCGCCCGGACCCGGTCGCAACGATGGGCGGCAGGCCCGCGGGCTCGCCGCTAGGCGGCATCCACGTCGACCCGCCGTCCGGCGTCGTCGCGTAGTCGTGCGTCAGGTACGTCCAGTGCGTCGGTCCGGGGCTGACGTCGGCCGGGTGCGGCCCACCCTGCTGCGGTCGCGTAGGTCTGGCCGCTCCGGCGCGCTGTGTTCGTCCATGTAGTCAGGGCGCCCGATCGGCTCGCGGGACTGCGTTCACTGCGCCGGGAACCAACAGGCGGCTTCTATCCGCAGCTGCGACCGGGGTCTGTCTGCACTTCGCGGCACGCGATCAATTGGAAGGCCCGATACTGCGATGTGAACATGTCGAAGTCGACCGGCCTGAAGGCCGACTCATCGAACTGGCCCACGGCCGCGGGCAGCGTACCTGCTAGTTGCGCAGCCGAATCATCAGCCTCACGGCTGCCGTAGATGTAGACAAAGTTCCGCGCCTCCTGGAAATCGCTCCGCGCAGTGATCACGCTGTTCACGGTGGCGTTGCAGTTGGAGCTCAGCGGCTCGAGTAGCTCGTTGGACTGGTTCTCCCGCGCAATGCACTCGAAGGTTTCGCTCACTGCATAAGCGTATTCCGTCGCGCTATTGAGCAGCGTAATGTAGGTCTCGGTTCGCCGCTCCCGATCCGTGATGGCGCGGTTCTCAGTGATCTGCTCACGTTGGTTAGCTGCGGCACCTGAGTTGGCCACGGCCGCGCCCAGGTAGGTAGCGATGAGCGCCAGTAGAGCCGTCAGGACGGGAATAACGATGCGGTCGAGCGATGCCAGCCGTGTGCGAACGGGGGAGGCGTCGGGAGCATTGTTGGGCTCCGGCCCATCAGGTGGTGTGCTCACGAGCACGACCGTAGTGGCAAGCGGCCACAAGCTTGTATGTCGCACACTTCTTGCCCGTTTCTGCGATTACGGTACCCGATCGGGCTGCGGGACGCCGCTCACCGCGCCGGGCAGGCCCAGCTCTGCGCGCCACACGGCCACGAGGTGCCACCCCACGGCGAGTCACGTCAAGCGGCGCCGCGGCGGTTCGTCTCCGGTGCTGTCTCGGGCTGACCTGATCGGCCGCGGCGGTGACCTCGAGACGTCACCTCATCGGCGAACGCGCGCCCACCGAGGGCTTCCGCGTCCGCGATCGGTTCGTCCTGCGCGTCGAACTCGTAGGTCACGCGCGGCAGGGTAGGCATCGGCGGCGCCGAGCTCAAACAAGAGCCACACGAACCCCGTCCCCCGTCGGCCGAAAGCCGAATGAGCGGTCCACCCCGACACGATGGCCTTGTCCGTCCGATCTTGACCCGGCCGTGGTCGTAGACCACGGCCGGGTGTCGTCGGGAAACAGGGCGATGGACTGCGCCTCTGTCCGGTCGCTGGCCTTTCTCACTGATCAGGGTTGGTGCGTGCGGGTCGTCGCCGGGGCCGGGATTGAAGATCGTGCTGCAGACGCTCACGTGGGTGTGCCTTCCGGTCGGAATCGGGGTAGCGCCACTCTCAACCGGCCTCGGCCCGGTTGCACAGCCAGCTCTCCGGTCAGCGCTGCACTCGAGGCCTGCCCTCGGCCTCCAGCTCGGCGCGCCGGGCGGCGACGGCGTGGCCGAAGCGTCGGCGGTAGGATCGAACCAAATCACTGAACTCGCATACCCCTTGTCCGTCGCCACAACAACTGTCCACCGCCGGTCACTCCACCGGCTGCGAGGGCGATTCCGATTCCGGTTGGCCCGAGGATCAAGACCACCAGCACAATCGCGGCAATCGGAATGCCGATCAACAGCGCAACACGAAGCGTTACCCCCCAGCTCTCGGCTGCCGCCAGGAGAACATCCGCGGGACGGCGCGACGGACGACGAGCAGAGTGTTCACGATCAGGTCGATGGGCTACCGTGGTCATGTCGCTGTTCTCCTTCATCCCTGCAAGGCGATGGTGGGCGGTGGCAGTAGGGCGGTCCCGTTGGCGCGGGACCGCCCTCGTCTTGTGCTGGCGAGCGTAGATGACCAGCGCAAGCGGCGTCCGAGCATCAGTGATCGATTTTGGCGTCCACCAGTGATCGAGTTGACCGTCGCGCTAGACGTTCGCCTCCACTTGTGCCACACTGCACAGAAGCGCGACGACGCTTTAGGGGATCATTCTGCCCTAAATATGAATTTCGTTCACGTATCGAAGTATGGTGAAGTAGGGCTTGATGTCAACCGGTGAGTGCACCGCCGCTTGACCTGGGGTGAGGGCTCGTAAGCTGGCCCCGCCCATCGGGCAGGTCCCTGACCTGCCCCTATAGCTCGATGTGAGCCCTCACGAGGGTCCCAGGTCAAGCGGCGGTGCACCGACCCCTTGAAACCAAGCTGCCAAGCATGAATTCGGTTGCTCATTCTCCGAGTTCAACACCCCCCACCGGCCCGAAGGCGGCAACTTTGACAAGATGCGTATCGCCAGGACAAGCGCACCGAGCCGAATTTTCACTCGTTTGGAGCAGCAACAATTGTGCTCAGCTTCGCACGCGCGGCCATCTCCCCGACCAGACGTCGGCCGGTGCTAGACGCGGCGGCACCGGCGCCGGTCCTTCTAGCAAGGTTCGTTCGAACTCCGCGAGAAACGTCGCGGCCGAGTCGTGCCGCTCCGCGCGCTCGTCCCGCTTGCGGGCATCCTCGGCATCGAGCCGCGCCAGGGCCTCCGCGTACACACGTTGTGTCGCCTTCCTCGGTGGGCGTCGGCGGTTCCACCGGCGCAGTGACGGACCGGCGGCACGCTGGAGCCGGAGATCGAGTAGCGCTACGCTGATCGGGTCCCGGTCGAACGCCAGCGCCCCCGCGAGCCGCCTCGTCATCCGGTCCGAGGGTCGTACACGCCCGTGTTCGAGGTCGCGCACGGTGGTCGCGCCAACCTGTGCCCGCTCGGCCAGCACCTCTTGCGGCCAGCCGCGGGCGGCTCGCTCGCCG
>JBGSWT010000681.1:0-6338 GCA_041751815.1 Pseudonocardiaceae bacterium | reverse complement strand
GCGTCGAGGTGCCCGCGCTGAGCAGCGACCCCGAGGCGGCCCGGTTCCGGCTCTTCGGCGAAGTCAGAGAGCAGCTGGCCTCGGCGGCGGCGGGGCAGCCGCTGGTGCTGATACTCGACGATCTGCAGTGGGCGCCCGGGGCGGTCATGGTCGCCGCCTGCGCTTGCCGCCCCAGGTGACCGCGCGAGGTCCTGGAAGGTTGAGGTGATGACGACCGGTGAGTTCGCTCCAATTCCACCGCCACCACTTCAGGCCCCATGAGAACTTGGGCCAGGAGAACGAACCCGTCTTGGTGGCCGTGACCCGAAACGGTCCGTAGCGTCTGCTCCTGCGAGATCGGTACTTCACGACTGGTCTCCCGCCAGTTGATCGGCCAGCGCCACCAGTCGTGCCCACAGCTGCACATCGGTCAGACCGGGTGCTTGTTCGGCCAGGGTGATGACCCCCTCGAGGCAGGCGCGCACCCCGTCGACGTCCTCAGCTACCGCGGCGGCGCAGTCCAACTGGGGGGTCATGACGGCGTCCAGAGCAGGTCAGCCATCACCGGGAGCGTGATCTTGATGTCCGCGGCGATGAACGCCGCTATCGGCGGTGGTGGGCCACCGGCGGGAAGACCACGGTTCAGCTCAGTGGCGTAGGCGGTGATCTCCTCCGGTGTTTCGATCTCACCGGACAGCACAGCGGCCCGCAGCTTGAGGTATCCCCGGATCCAGGGGTCGTCGCTGTCGACGAGACCGGTGATCGGTGCGCGCTCGGTCATCCCAGCCACTCCCCGAGAGCGTCGAACAGCGCAGTGGCGGCGGTCTCGTCAAGGACGATCACGCACGCACCGGAGACGTGCGGGTCGAGCACGATGTCGCCGTTGGCCTTCGTCACACGCAGATTGGTGAACCCCCGGGGGCCGCCATGGAGCTGGCACGTCACGGCAATCGTCGTTCTGGGGTCGCGGCTACCGGAAGCACTCATCGCTGCTCAACCTCCCGGGCTCCGCGGGATCACATCTGTCTCCGGGCCTTCCGGGACCCACTCAAGCTACCCTCTATTCATACGACTGCGAAGCATAGATTGAGCATATATGTACACCGACGGCGGTGGGCGCCATAGTGAGCGCATAGATCCACGTCTCACAGGAGGATCACCATGCGGCTGCAGATGCTCGCTAAGGACGCGTCGAGCGGGGAGAAGAACTGCCCCTCTGTCCACGATGACCTCGACGGCACCGAGTTCGTCTTGGTCGGTCCGACCGTCGACAGCTCACGAGTGGAGAACGTTCTCCCAGGTGAAGGCGCCGTCCGTATCAAGCGTGAGGTCGTCATCGAAGCCGTCCACCGGTACCTGGCCCGCTAATGGCCGCGGCGTCGACCAACGCACCTGGGTTCGACGACCACTTCGAGCACGCCGAAGTCAACATCTTCCGGCTGGAGACGTTGCAGTGTTACGGCAACTCCGGGGAGGACCCGGCCCTGGCCGCGTTCGAGGCCGGCGAGCCACACCTGATCACCTCGGGCAAACGCGAGTGGATCACACTGGTCCGCGACCGCACCGCAGCCGGTTGCACCATGCAGCGGGTCCACGTCGTCCAAGAGCCGATCACGGACTACCTACGGTTCGAACTCACATGGGGCTACCAACCGAACGTGGACGCCGGGGAGGACATCGGGATCGTCCCGGTACCGTCGGGCAACCCATGGCCGGCCGGGCTTTCCCAGCGGGCAGACTTCTGGATGTTCGACTTCCGCGTGCTCTATGCACTGCGCTACCACCCGGACGGCTCGTGGATCGCAGCGGAGCAGGTAACCGACCGGGCCGCTATCCAACAGGCCCACCGCTGGCGCGAGACCGCGCTACAACTCGCCACCCCATGGCGGACCTACATCGACGCCCACCCCGAACTCGCCGACATCGTGGCGGAACTCCGAGCGCCCTGAGTGGGAGGGGCTTGCAGTGGCGCCGGTAAGCCCTCGTCGCGCGCGCCTCGCTGCGCGGCTGAAAGCCCTCCGAGCAGGTGCAGCGCGGTCGGGTAGCGAATTTGCCCGGATCATCGGCTGGCAGCAACCGAGGGTGTCGAAGCTAGAGACCGGTACGCAGCTGCCCACTGAGGCGGACATCCGCGCGTGGGTAGCTGCCAGCGGTGCCAGCGAATCCGTTACGGCCGAGTTGCTCGGACTGCTCGCCGCCGCGCGGATCGAATACGTCACGCACCGGGATGAGTCCCGCATCGAGGGAGGCCTGACCAAGGTTCAGGACGCTCAGGCGGAAGCCGAAGCGCGGGTCACGTACATCGCCGAATGGCAGCCGGCCATGGTGCCTGGTTTGGTGCAGACCGCCGCGTACGCCCGTGAGCTGTTCGAGCGCCCGGACCGGTCGACTCTCACTGACCTCGGCGATGTCGACCCGGAGGCGATGGCGACGGGACGGGTCAGGCGGCAGGACGTGCTGTACCAGCCGGGCCGTCGCATCGAGCTGATCCTCGGTGAGGCAGCTCTGCGCAGCACCCCGGGGACGATAGGGACTCTCCTGGGGCAACTGGACCGGCTCGTGTCTGTTATCGATCTGCCGACCGTTGAGTTGGGGATCGTGCCGTTCCCGCTGATGCCGGTGATGCCGTTGTCGAGCTTCTACATGCACGACGACGTCGTGTACATCGAGACGTTGACGGCTGAGCAGCGGCTCTTCGAGCCGGATGAGGTCGCCGTGTATGTGCGGGCGTTCGGGTTGCTCCGCGAAGCTGCGGCTACCGGCCCGGATGCCGTGGCCTTGATCCAGCGTGTCGCTGCTGAGCTGCGGGACCGGAGTGTTACTTCCTCGAGCAACGTCGGCGAGTTCGACTGAGGGTGGGCCAGTGGGTCAGGACGCAGCTGCTTGGCCCAGCGCCTGAGCGATCGCGCCTATGGTCACCAGGGCGAGGCCAGCGGCTTCGAAGCGGATCCCCCGACGATCCCGCTGCCTGGCGTGTTCACCCTGCTCGGCCACGTAACGATCGAACACCTGGGACAGGTCGTCATAGCGTCGACCTTGGTCATCCAGCCCATCGAGTAGTTGGCTATTCACTCGCGAGACTTCGGCGATGATCGCCTGAGTTCGATGGTCGAGTTCAGCGATGGCATCGGGGATTGATAGGTCGGTCGCCAACGGTCGGTAGCTCTTCATAGGGCGTATGGAGCCGGCGGTTTCGATGCTGGTGGCCGTGCCGATCTGGACGCTTCGCGACCGCGGCCTACCGATCCATCGCAGAACAGGGTCGGTCAGACGCTGCCAAGATTGGCTCGCGGTGTCCACTGCTGGATCGAGCAGACGTTCACCGCCAGTGGCGGCCTGACGCCAGATGAGACGGGCGCCCCAGCCGGTGACAGCGGCGCCCGCGAGTTGCAGGGCGAGGCCGACGAGGGTCAGAGCGAGAACCACGGTTCCTCCAGTGGTTGCTGACTGCGGGCAGTGTGCCCGGCCGCCAAGCGGCGGTGGCTCCTGCGTCGTACCCCTGTACCTCGGTTGCGAGCTCACGTGACACCTGCGGCCAGCACGGTTGCCCGAGTCGGTAGCGTGCGGCGGGGTGAACGCTGCTCCAGCGGACGACGACCCATCCGTGCTCGACATCCTGGTCGGCATCCACCTCCAGCTGCGCGACACATGGCGGGCCGCATTGCTGGAGCGCGATTGCTCGGCGGACGCACCGTGGCGGCAATGGCGCAATCAGCCAGAGGACGCGCCGATCACCACCCGAGACCTGTTCATGCAATACACCGAAGACTCCGGGATGCTCGCCGCCCAAACCATCACCCAGCACCTCGGCTTGCTCGCCCGAGCGTACTGGCTCGACCCGGCGGACCCAGACGGCCCGGAGAGGGGCCGGTGGCTACACGCCGCACCGTTCGCTCCAGCCCGCGCGGTGCTGGAAGGCACTGCGATGACGGGATGGTTACTCGACCCGGCGCTGGATCCCGACGAGCGAGTCCGACGCGGCACGGCGCTCGCGCTCTGGTCGCACCCTCGCAAGTACGAGGCCGACGTCAAAGCATCCGGGTTGGAAGTGCGTCGCGACAGAAACGACGTGCCGTTCGTGTGGTCCGGTGAGGGCTCCCGGCCGCTGACAATCAGCACCATGGTCAAGGCGGTGCACGGCAAGCGTCGCAC
Organism: Pseudonocardiaceae bacterium; assembly: GCA_041751815.1. GTDB lineage: Bacteria > Actinomycetota > Actinomycetes > Mycobacteriales > Pseudonocardiaceae. The sequence goes on along the minus strand of JBGSWT010000681.1, from coordinate 2,207 downwards.
CAGCCTGCACGCACGGTGGAGCAAACTGCTGCATAACGATCCCGGAGAAACTGCGCTGCGAACCGCCTACCGGCTGGAGCCAGATGGCCGCATCGGGAGCGGCGTGCTCCGTGAGGATGAGCACCTGGTGCTGGCCAGTGAGGTCGCGCAGCTACTGGCCGAAGCGGGCCAACACCAGGCGGATTACTTCGGGCGCTCCGCCAGGCCACTCGTTGACACTTGCTCGGCGATCCTCGACGCGATCAGGCAACAGCTTCCGGCGATCGCCGCGCAGATAAAGGCGCGAGACGCCCACGAATGGGACGGCCCGTAGTGCACAACTAGCCACGTCTCCGGGCGGCCTCGATGTCGCTGGGGCTGGGCCCTTCGCCCGGGCGATGGACGCTGACGAACATGGTGAGAGTTGAAGCAACCTCGAGCACCTTTGTCCTCCCTCAGGACCCCGGCGACAACGCGGCTCTTGGTCGGGATCGCCCCTGCGTCGGGGTATTGGTGCTAGACCAGCCGACCGGCTATCGGTTCGGTCAGGGTGGCGGTGTCGTCTCTCGGATTGACTTTGTGCGCGAGGATCGGCTCGGTCGTTGGGACGAAGTTGACTGTGATCCAAGACGAGGTCATGTGTGCCCAAGCTACTGACCGACTGGAGCCTTGGGGAGTGCGCGTCGATTCTCAGACGATCAGCAGCACAACCGCCACGAGTATTACCCGCGTGACCACCGCGGCAAGGACGACGCGGGCCCGCATCGTCCTTCCCGGCGTAGGCGAAGTTGCACGTTCAATCCACCCGACCCAGCTGTTTCAAGTCACAGGCTGACCGCATTTGTGGCACCGCTGTTGCCGGTTGCGGATCAGCCGGCGGCAGCTTGGGCACCGAGCTGGCGTGGTGTGCCACCCAAGCGTCACCAGGCGCCTCGATACCAGCACGAACATGATGACCGCGGCGGGCCAGAACAGGTAACCCAGCGGCGCCCAGACTTCCATCAGCAACCGGGCCGGGACACCGGCGATGACCAAGGCCGCGATGGCGGCGGGGGTCCACACCCGGACGAGCATGGTTTCCTGGTGATCATCCCGGGAGATGGGAGGGATCATCTGACCGGTGAACACAGTTAGGTGCCCTCCTTGCTTGTGGTGTGGTTGGGCACTGTGTGCATCGCTGGGCTGGTTTGGGTGTTACCCAGTGTTGGCAGACTTCATCAGAGGATCACCACCCTCCTCGGTCATGGTCATCACCCAGTTCGTGTCGTCGTGCGGGCAGCTGCGCACCGCCATGATCAGACCAGCCGCGTCCTTCTCCGCGCGGTCCAACTGCTGGGCCAGGCACGCGGCGTGCAGCACCGCGCCACCAGCAGCCGCGGTCAGCTTCTCCCACGTCGCCTCACCATCGAACCAACATGGGTCCCAGGTGAAGACGTGATCGGCGGGTGCGGTGCGGACCCGGTCGGTGATCCGCTGCAGCGTCGGTGTCACGTCAGCCGCGCGCAGCGGGTGGTCACCGGTGAGCCGCAGAACGCGGTTGATCTCGCTGGTGACCACACGCAGCGCCACACGCAGCTCACCGGCGGTCATGCGGGTGTGGTGGCGTCGGGGTCTTCGTAGCTCACAGGGCCTCCTCGGTGGCGGGCAGCGACCAGGTACGTGGCCCGGTGTTCCCAGTGGGTGCGTGGTTAGTGGCTTGCCCAGACGCGGCGAGTCGTTCAAGACCGGCCTGGACGGTCCACGGGTCGGCTTCGACGCTGCTGGCGATGGCCCCGACCGGTTGGGGTGTGGGGGTGAGGTGAGTCAGGACCCAACGGTCGAACTCGCCGGTGTCACCGAGTTCGCCGGTGAGTTCGCCAGCTCTTCCTATAGGCGAGCTGGCGAACTCACTCACACCTCGCTGGCGAACTGGCGCTGTCACCAGGTGAAACGATCTGTCGTCGCTGCGGCTCCTGCAGTTTCTGGCTCCGCAACTGCGGTCGCTGCCGCTGATGGTCGTCGGTACCTATCGCGACGTCGAGATCGACGATCCGGCCCGTGCCAAGGTCTTTGCCGCGCTCGACCGCAGCGCGCTGCGCATCGCCCTGCGTGGGTTGTCCGCCGCGGAGCTGGGGCGTTTCGTGGCCACTGCGGCGGGCGCGATGACGTCTCCTGCGTTGACCGCCGAGCTCCATCGACGCACCGGTGGAAACCCGTTCTTCGCGCGCGAGGTGGTGCGGCTGCTGCTC
>JBGSWT010000680.1:0-3528 GCA_041751815.1 Pseudonocardiaceae bacterium | reverse complement strand
GGGCCCGCGGTTCGCACCGCCTCGAACTCCTCGGCAGCCCAACCGGACTTGCCCTGGGCGTCCAATTCGGCGGCGATCACCGCCCGCAGCGGTAGCAGCAGTTCGACATCGAGCGCGGCGTAGGTCAGCCACTCCGCCGGCAGCGGCCGGCGCGACCAGTCCGCGGCGCCATGTCCCTTCTGCAGGTGATATCCGAGCAGTTCCTCGACCAGCGCCGCCAAGCCCACCCGCTCAAGTCCAGCCAGCCGTGCGGCCAGCTCGGTATCGAAGACCGCGGCGGGTCGTAACCCGAGCTCGGCCAGGCACGGCAGGTCCTGGGACGCGGCGTGGAGCACCCATTCCAGTGCGTTGAGCACCTCGGCGAGCCCGGACAGGTCATCAAGACCGATCGGGTCGATGAGTACCGTGCCAGCACCCTCACGCCGGAGCTGAACCAGATAGGCGCGCTGCCAGTAGCGATAACCCGATGCGCGTTCGGTGTCCACGGCGACCGGGCCGGTACCGGCACCGAGTACGGCTACCGCAGTGTCCAAGGCCGCCGCAGAGGCGACGACCGGCGGCACTCCACCGGCCGGTGCCAGCAACGGGACCACGGTGGTCTCGGTCAGCGGATGACCCCCGCACGCATCGCAAGGGCGACCATCTGCGCTCGATCACCGGTGCCGAGCTTGCGCCCGATCCGAGAGAGGTGACTTTTCACCGTGAGCGCGGACAGTTTCAGAGCCTCACCGATCTCCTTGTTGGACTGGCCGTCGGCGACCAGTTGGAGCACCTCGACCTCCCGGGCAGACAGCTCACGGGGGGTGTTGTCGGTTCCCGGCACCCGAGTGCCGGACGCCAGCATCGGCGCGACCGTCGGGTCTGCGTACACCCCACCATCGAGTACTCGGCGCACGCCGTCGGTGACCACCGAAGGGGACGCCGACTTGAGTAGGTAGGCCTGTGCGCCGGTCTGGAACGCTGTGCGGACGGCATGCGGGTCGTCCGACGATGCCAGCACGACGATGCGCGGCCAGCCTTGGCTACGCAGCTCGCCGATCAGGTCCAGCCCACTGCCGTCTGGCAGGGTCAGATCGAGTATCGCGAGATCGCACGGGCCCGAAGCGCGAGCACGTGTCCGTGCCTCGGCCACCGAGGCGGCCTCATGCACAGTGACCGCGCCCATTGTCACTAAGCGTGAGGCTATCGCTTCACGCAGTAACGGATGGTCGTCGACCACCAGCACGGTGAACAGTTCCTCCCGCGGATGCGGGACTAAAGACGCCGGCACGGCGCCGGATGGCGCCGACCTAACGGTCGCGCCGTATCCGACAGCAGCCACGTCGCTACCTCCCTGGAGTCGGTCGTGCCCCCGACCGCACACCGGGACCCCGTCGAGTAACCGCGCCGCCACTCGACCGGGGATGGTGTCGTATGGGGGAGAGTAGCCGTCCGAGCGGCCTAACGGGGAGCTGCGAGCGAACGTTCTTGTCGATCTGGTCGCAAAGCCGCCATCGACGGTCGCCCAATCAGGCGACACAGCGCAGGATGGGTAACGCCCGCGGAGCACCGGACGACTCCCCCTAGTTAACGTGATGAAAAGCCCAGGTCGTTGCGGGAGTCCGGGTTGCAGTCTTGATCAGTCGAGGTGCCTGCCGAGGGCCACGACTCCGACCGGTGGGAGTCCGGCGGCTGCCGCTATCAGTTCGCAGAACGCCTCGCCGTGCGCCGTGAGACATTCACCTATTGGGGTCCACGAGGCCCGCAGCTCGATGTCATCCGCCCGCTCGGGTCCGGTGATGGTGCCGAACCGGGCCGACGAGGTCTGGGTCACCGTGCCACCGAGGGCAGTGTGCTCCGCGCCGATGCTGGACAGCGCGTCGACGAGCCAGGACCAGCCCACGGCCGGGAGCAACGGGTCACCGGCGAACTCGGGGTCCAGCTCAGCGCGGACGAAGCCAACCAGCCGCAGGGTGCTCTCCCAGGCCTCCGGCGCGTCCGGGTCATGCAGGAGCACGAGCCGCCCGGTCGCCGACGCGTGGCCGGAGCCGGGAAGCTCAAGACCCCAGGCGTAGGCCCATGGTGCTAGCCGCTGCGGGGCCGGGATCGGCTCGAACTGCATCTCGGGGCGCGGCCGCACCGCGTTGAGCGCGAGCACTGCCCTGCGGAAGACCTCCGGGGTGTCCGCTAGATCAGGCACACCACGATCACGATGCCCGGACACCGTGGTCGGCCCCTTCTCGGTCGTAGGTCGTCGTGAACAACTCGGGCAACCACCAGGTCTCTACTCCGAGGCCGCAGTCCACGCAGATGGCGACCGGCGCGGGATCGCCAGCCAGCGCAATGATCTCTACCGTGCACTCGGCCCGGCAGGCTGGACACCAGGCCATCTCGATACTGACTTGCCGATCTTCGGCATCGCGCCGGGACACGCAGACCTCCGCCGGGACGGTGGGGCTTATGCCCCGAGCACACCGTCGCACGAGTGGGCCGGGGGATCAGCGCGCCACGCCGGGCGGGTCAACCCCGGGTCTCAACCATGGCCCCGGGTCTCAACCATGCACGGTCCGTGCGACGATGGTCGCTGAGATGACCAGGACCACCGGACCGGCCACCGCCCGCCGGGTGCTCCCCGATGTGCCATTGTTGGCTGCAGCGAGGGGTGAGTGCCCGGACCACCTGCCGGTGTGGTTCATGAGACAGGCCGGGCGGTCGCTGCCCGAGTACCGCAGGGTGCGGGCCGGTCTGCCGATGCTGCAGGCCTGTATGACTCCTGAGCTGGCGTGTGAGATCACGCTGCAGCCCGTACGGCGCCATGGGGTGGACGCCGCGATCCTGTTCAGCGACATCGTGGTGCCGCTGCACGCTGCTGGCGTCGGGCTTGACATCGTGCCTGGCACCGGTCCGGTGGTGGACAGCCCGGTGCGCAGCGCCTCGGATGTCGCGGCGTTGCCCACCCTGAATCGTGAGGCAGTCGAGCCGGTTGCCGCCGCGGTGCGGTTGCTGATCAAAGAACTGGGACAGATCCCACTGATCGGTTTCGCCGGGGCCCCGTTCACCCTCGCCTCATACCTCGTCGAGGGCGGACCGAGCCGCCACCACGAGCGCACCAAGGCGCTCATGCATTCCGAGCCCGAGGTCTGGCACGCGCTGCTGGATCGGCTCGCCGAACTGACTCTTACTTTCCTTCGGGTGCAGGCAGCCGCCGGGGTGGACGCGGTACAGCTGTTCGACTCGTGGGCGGGGGCGCTGTCGCAACGGGACTACCGGCAGTTCGTGTTCCCGCATTCGGCGCGGGTGCTGGCGGGTCTGGCCGATACCGGTCTGCCGCGGATCCACTTCGGGGTGGGAACCGGCGAGCTGCTCGGCGCGATGGCCGAAGCCGGCGCGGACGTCGTCGGAGTGGATTGGCGGATTCCCCTGGACGTTGCCGCGCAACGAGTGCGGGCCGCCCGCACGCATGGTCCAACCGTGCTCCAGGGCAACCTCGACCCGGCAGTGCTGCTGGCCGGGTGGCCGGCTGTCGAGCGAGAGGTGCATCGCGTGGTC
>JBGSWT010000679.1:0-3842 GCA_041751815.1 Pseudonocardiaceae bacterium | reverse complement strand
GCAGGCTCGCCGAGGCCGGGGCAGACGTGGTGGCCGCGCCACTGGGCGCGCATCCGGGGGTGGTCGACCGGCTGGCCCAGCTTGCGGGGACCCACGCGGTGCTGCGTAGCGCGTGACGGCATTGCGGTTCTGCAGTACGTGTGCGTTGATGGCCCGGCGTCAAGGACAAGATCGACGAAGTTTCCGCCTGAACATCCTCGAACACGGCTAGCGGTGCACTGAGACCGCGTAGGAATCCGTATCGGTGAATGGATGCCGATCCCACGTGGCGTACCGGGCTTCAAGGGCAAGGCCGGCGCTCTCGCACCACTGGTCGTAGTCCGCCACTGTCGGCCAGCCGTCCTGGAGTTGAAACCCGGCGATGAGCCGGCCTTCGGGGGTCAGGTGCTGCGCACACGCAACGACCGCTGCCTGCCGCCGGTCGCGAGCGACATACGGAATGACGTTGCCGGCAAGCACGACGGCGTCGAACCGATGTGCCAGATCGAGCTCGATGAGGTCAGCGTGCACCCAGGTCAACCCGGGCGCTTTGGCGCGCGCCACGTCGATCATGTCCTGATCAAGGTCGGTACCGACGACGTCGAGCCCGCGGCGAGCCAGCTCGATGGCCACCCGGCCGGTGCCACACCCGGCGTCGAGCACAGAGCGAGGGCCATAGGAGAACACGAAATCCGCTTCGCCATGAGGGTTGGCGCCTATGGCTTCCATGTGCCGCCAGCGCTCGTCGTAGTCCACAGGGTTCAGCTGCCGACGCCAGCGGCCCCAGTCGTCGGACGACCCGGTCACGCACCGACCCCCGTCCTCACCACAGCCCGGACCTGGCAGCTCAAGGCTACAAGTCGACGGCTGCCTCGGCTTGCGCATCGGCCGGGTGCGGCGCAGCAGCCGATACTGGCCCAGTGCTTCCCTCGGCAGGGTGCGCGGCGCGGGTTATCCACCCCGTCGGTAAAATGACGCGACGACGGTTTCGAGTCCACGCGCGTCCCCATCAAACTCTGTATTTCCGGTGAAACTTTGCTCGGCTGAGCTCCGCGGTCTCGGCGAACACCGCCTCGACGAACACCGCGTACTGGGCCAAATGCACTGTATATGAAAAGCTGATCATCCACCGGATCCGCGAACGCCAACCTCCGAAGTAGCGAACAGCTCGATACTTGCGATGACTAGATGGAAGCTAAACCTCCAGTGAAGACAGTGCGGCCTCCAAGAGTAAGACGTCACCGTCGGTGATGTCTCAAACATAATGTGTCACCTGAGCTTCAGATATGAACATGGAGAAAGAATGAGAAAACGAACGGTATATCCACTGCTGATTGCCGGCATTATGGGCGTGAGCGGGCTTATCGGCGCAACCTCCGCCTCCGCCGCCCCCCTCTGCGTCGTGGGCCCCGGAGTGACACAAAACGCCACCACCGTGACCGGAACCGGCCGGAATGACACGATCGACTGCAGCAGCGCCAGCTCCCGCAAAACGATCAATGGCAGTAGCGGCAACGACACCCTCAACGGCGGCATCGGCGCAGACACCCTCAACGGCGGCACCGGCAACGACACCTCACCGGCCCCTCCAACGACGGCTCCAGAGGCACCCTCGGTGGCGACGCCGGCATCGACACTGCTCGTTAGCTGGCACGTACCGAGACACGCGCACCAACTGTGAGCTATCCGGCTAATCCAGAACCACCAAGTCCAGGAGCACCCTGCCCTCCGACGCCTCCACCGCGGCAAAACACGTAAAGACCACAAGGAAGCAAACAACCCGCACGGGACATCGCAAGACACCCCCGAGCGGCACGAAGGCAAGCACCGAACACCTCGATGATCACGGGCTGCCGCAAACCGTGATCACCGAGGCGTTCCCTGCCTACCGCCACGCGACAACACACCGATGCGACCTATCACCGGACGCGGTAAGAAACCTAGCAACGAACACGAAACCACCCATGAGCATTGCACCTAGTGTCCGTAAGAACGCTCTCTTTAATGTTGGACGACCGTTTAGCTTGGTGAAGATGGTGTCGGCGTCCTTGGTTTAGGGCTCCGCTGACGTCCATGTCCACCGCCGCGCCACAGACTAACGAGGCTGCCCCGAGGCCCCCGAGACGTGTAGTGCTGGTAGCGCCTAGATAAGGCGGGAACCTGCCTCGGGTGCGTTGTAGCTGATCAGCGGTCAGTTCACCGGCGGCCAGCCGACCCACTTAAGGGAGGTCATCTCACTGCGGACGGCGCACTTTCCTAGTTCCTGTGATAACAGGCCAAGCCAGGATGCCCGAGGGGTACGACAGTTCGCTGGCCGCCACGCCGCCCGGACCGGGGCTTCCTGTTGCAACGGTCCTTATCGCAGGTTTGCCGAGCGGTCGCCGCTCAAGTGATGCCGGACTCGGGGTTCTCGGCGTCCCACCGCCGACGTGATTCTGCAATGGCGTCCTTGTTCGCCAGTGACCACTCCGCCAGCTGCTTGACCAGGTGGGTCAGGCTCCTGCCGCGTTCGGTCAGCTCGTAGGTCACGGTCACTGGGACGGTGGGGAATGCGGTGCGCAGCACCAGGCCGTCGCGTTCGAGGCGGCGCAGGGTGAGGGTGAGCATCCGCTGGGAGATGCCGTGGATGCTGCGCTGCAGTTCTCGGAAGCGCCGGGTGCCGCAGGACAGCTCGACGATCGCCAGCACCGACCATTTGTCCCCGATGCGGTCGAGCACGTCACGGATCCCGCAGTCCGGGTGCTCGGGCAACCCGCAGGGCTGCAGCGTGTCGGTTACCTGCGTGTGCCCTGCTAACACCGAAGTGCCTCCTTGTGCTCGAGCCTAGCGGTTCCCGACGATGAGGCTAGTTCCTCATCAGAACCACGAGGAAGGGCTCCTCGCATGCTGCTGATCACCGGTGCCTCCGGGCACTTGGGCTCGCTGGTCCATGCCGGGCTGGCTGAGCGGGGTCTGACCCCGCTGGCCGGCACCCGTACGCCCGCACGCTTCGGCGCGCTGGGTCGAGTGGTGGACTTCGACGATCCGGCGAGTCTGGACCTCGCCGGGGTCCGCACCCTGGTGCTGATCTCCGCCGGCTACGGCGAGGACGATGTCGTCATCGCCCGCCACGACCGGGTGATCACCGCTGCGGAGAGCGGGGGCGTGGAACATGTGGTGTACACGAGCCTCACCGCCGCCGGCGACCACTTGGCCTTCGCCCTTGCTCACCGCTGGACCGAGCGCCGCCTGCAGGGAAGCTCGCTGACCTGGACAATCCTCCGTAACGGGTTGTACGCGGAGCTGTTCGGCCAGCTGGCGGCCCCGGTCAACGGAGTGATCACCGCACCTTTCGGTGACGGAGCACTGGCCGTGGTAGCAAGGCAGGACCTCGCCGACGTCGCCGTACAGGTAGCGGCGAACCCCCAAGCCCACCGCAACCGCACGTATGAGCTGACCGGGTCGACCACAATCACGGCCGCCGAGCTCGCCGTCGCACTCAAAGTGCCCTATAAGCCTGTGTCACTGGCTGAGCAGCGTATGGCGTTGACCAGCGCCGGGGTACTGCCCTTCCAACCGGCGATGCTGATGTCGATCTACTCCGCGACAGCCACCGGGTTTCTCGACAGCACCCACAGTGACCTCGAAAGCCTGCTTGCTTGCCCACCGCGTCACATCATGCCCATCGCCGCAGCGGCGGCGTGTTGACAAGCCGCAACCACCACCATGGGGAAATTCTCCGGTAGTCGGTGATCAACGCCGTCCGCGCCGCCCGGCCCCGCACGAGGTGTCCTCGGGCGAGTCGCCTGCTGCGTGATCAGCTAGCGGCGTGGGGCGGAGGGCGTGGGTGCGGGTTGGTCCCAGGCGCGGGCGTAGCGGCGCGC
>JBGSWT010000678.1:0-3878 GCA_041751815.1 Pseudonocardiaceae bacterium | reverse complement strand
GGCGCGCGACCGTGCCGAAGCCCTGGGGGTCGGGGTGCGTCAGGTACACGCTGCAGGCACCATCGAGTGCGTCGTGAGGTGTGCTCGCATCTGGCCCTGGGCTTGACGCGCGTTCACGACGCGCACAATCACTGCGCAGGTAATGCCGGGCGTGTCAGGACGCACAGTGGTTGCCTTAACCCCCGACGGATTTCCGGAGGCGACCACTTAGCCTTAGCGCGCGGCAACGTGCGCCATTCGGAACCAATTGGCGGTGGGTGAACAACTGCTGGGTGCCATTCGGAACCTATTGGCGATGTCGTTTCAACCTGCGCAGCTCCTGGTGATCTTCTCGATCTCGGCGTCCATGTCGACGGCCGCAACCTCACCGCCCAGCGGCACCACTTCGATAGTGGCCTCGACGAACTGCCGCAGCAGATCGCGGTCCACCTCCAGCACGGCGTGCCCGTCGGGTGAACGGATCTCGACCAACGTCACGTCCCATTGACCCATCCGAGCAGGGCGCACCCGCACATCGCCGATCCCCGTGGGAGCACTGAGCCCAGCCAGCAGCAGTTCGCGGGCCAGGACCCAGTCCACGCAGCGATTGCCACGAGTCTGGATCTCGAGGGTCACCGCAAAAGGATCATCGGTGCAGTAAGTCCAACGGGTTACGACAGGCGCTGCAGCTTCGTGCAGCAGGGCGAACATATCGTGGGCGACCGTGTCACCGCCGTGTCCGTTCATCCTGGTCCTCCCTCCGTGCTGGTTCATAGTCGATGTGCTTAGTAGTGACATCGTTGAGAGGGACCCCGGATGTACCGCTTCGCCGCGTCTTTCACTCTAAGTGATGCACTTCAGCCGGGCGGAGGCTTGGTGCGGCAGTACGCATCCGGCAGCGCAGTCCGAGCTTGTGCTCACTGTCCGTATCAGACCGATCGGTTTGTAGTCACCCGATCTCGCCCGGGTCCCCAGTACTGAAGCAACGGTTGTTGTCAGCTCGAAGAAAAGGCGACGCGAAATGCGGCGACGTACAGCACTGTCGCTATTTTCTCCTGGCGGATCACAGACCAAGCGATCGACCGATAATTTCCTTCATGATCTCTGTGGTTCCGCCGTAAATGCGGGTGATTCGAGCGTCGGCGTAGGCTCGCGCGATGGGATACTCGAGCATGTAGCCGTAGCCGCCGTGCAACTGCAGGCAGGCGTCGACCACCCGACCCTGCAGCTCAGTGCACCACCACTTGGCCTTGGCGGCGTCGGCCACGGTCAGCTCACCGTCGTTGAGCGCCTCGATGCAGCGGTCGATGAAGGTTTGTGCGAGGTCGATCTCGGTGGCCATTTCGGCCAGCCGGAACCTGGTGTTCTGGAACGACCCGATCGGTTGGCCGAAAGCTTTGCGGTCCTTGACGTAGGCCAGCGTCATGTCCAGCGCTGCCCGCGCCCCGGCCACCCCAGAGATAGCGATCGACAGCCGTTCCTGGGGTAGCCGGTCCACTAAGTGGGCGAACCCGCGGCCCGGTTCGCCGAGCAGGTTGACGACCGGCACCTTGACGTCACGGAAGAACAACTCGGCGGTGTCCTGGGAATGCTGGCCCAGCTTGGCGAGGTTGCGACCGCGCTCGAAACCTTCCATTCCGCGTTCCAGCACGATCAGGCTTATCCCCTGACGCCGTTGCTGCGGGTCGGTCTTCACAGCGGTGATCACCAGATCGGCGTTGATGCCGTTCGTGATGAACGTCTTCGCCCCGTTGACCAGATAATGGTCCGACCGACGCACCGCCGTGGTGGCCATGCTCGCCAGATCGGAGCCCATCCCCGGCTCGGTCATGGCAACTGCCGTGATCAGCTTGCCGGCGGCGATCCCCGGCAGCCACCGCCGCTGCTGTTCCTCGGTAGCCAGATCAAGGAAGTAGGGCAGGCAGATGTCGTTGTGCAGAGTCAGCCCGAGCCCCGCGGCGGCCACTCCCAGGTGCATAATCTCCTCGCCCAGCACCGCGTTGAACCGGAAGTCGGCCACCCCGCCGCCACCGAACTCCTCGGGGACAGCCATACCGAGGAAGCCGCTGGAGCCGGCTCGGAGGAACAGTTCCCGGGGCACGATGCCGTGGGCTTCCCACGCCGCGGAGTGCGGTAAAACCTCTTTGCCCAGGAAGACCCGGACGCTGTCCCGGAACACATCATGCTCGGCTTCGAACAACCGACGACGCATGTGACCGACGCTCCTCCCGGTGGTACTCCTCCTGCTGGGCCACACCGCCCGGCGGCGGGCACCCGAGGCTCGGGCAGGCGCACTGAGCTCCGCCCTCTCACTCGTTGCTCACTCACTGCCACATACAGATACCTACGTGCTGTCAGTATGGGTTGATCGTTCCCCGATGAGTGAAATTTTCACATGCCCGACGCGACGAAGAGTTGTACCCTCGGCGCCATAGAGGGACCGGAGGCGAGCGGATGAGCGTGACAAGCCAGCCCGTGAGCGTTGCGCAGCCTGAGCGCACCGGGCTGGTGCACGAGGCGCTGTTCTACGTCAACGAGCACGACTACGCCACCGGCATCGCACGCTTCATTCGGGACGGGTTCGAATTGGCCGAACCGGCCCTGGTCGCGGTCCCAGGCTCGCACATCGACGTGCTGCGCTCGGTGCTGGGCTCCGACGCTGAACGGGTCCGGTTCGTGGACATGGCCGAGGCGGGCCGCAATCCCGGCCGGATCATCCCCACCGTGTTCTACGCGTTTGCCCACGGGCACTCCGCGGGTCGGGTACGCATCGTGGGCGAACCGATTTGGCCAGGCCGGTCCACCGCCGAGTATCGCGCCGCGTTGCAACACGAGGCCCTCCTCAACGTCGCCCTGGCAGGCCAGGAAGCCACCATCCTGTGCCCCTACGACCGGCAGGGACTCGACGCTACGGCCCTGGCCGACGCCCGGCGAACCCATCCGGGACTGGTCGCGGGTGGGTTGCGGGAGATCAGCCCCGACTACACCGATCCTCGGGCCGTCGCCGACGCAAGCCTCCGCTTGTTGCCCGACCCGCCGGAATGGTGGGGTGACATGCGAGTCTTCTCCTCGCTGACCGACCTGCGGGCCATCCGGCAGTTCGTTGCAGGCCTGGCGTTGCGAGCCGGTCTGGACGCGCAGCGGGTATCCGATCTGTGTCTGGCGGTCGACGAGGTCGCCACGAACACCCTGCAGCACACCCATGCTGCGGGTGTGCTCACGCTGTGGCAAGACCCGGACACCGAGAGCCTGGTCTGCCAGATCACCGACAGCGGGCAGCTGCACGACCGGTTGGTCGGCCGGATGCCGCCCAGCGAGGGGAAATCGCATGGCCGTGGGCTGATCTTGGTTAACACGCTGTGCGACCTGGTCGAGATGCCGACTGGTCAGATCGGTACCGGCACCACGATCCGGCTGCACATGCGGCTGCGCTGACTGAGCTAGCCGGCCAGCTCGTCCATCGCCTGATAGATCCGCTTGTCGGAGACCGGGTACGGGGTACGCAGCTCCTGGGCGAAGTAGCTGACCCGCAGCTCTTCGATCATCCAGCGAATCTGCTGCAGCTGCGGCCCGTCGCCGACCTCGTCGCGCAGCTGCTGGTATGCCTGCACGACGGTCTGCACCCGATGCATCCAGTTCCGGTCCCGCTCCGGATCGCGGGGCAGCTTGTCCAGCCTGCGCTCGATGGCCTGCAGGTAGCGAGTGAGGTCGGGCAGCCGCTGCGCGCCCGTTGCGGTCACGAAGCCGGGACGGATCAGGTTGGCCAGCTGACCGCGGACGTCGGCGACCGCGGGGGCCAGTACCGGCGCGGTGAGTTCGGCCAGCCGGGTCTCGACGGTGTGCGCGACAGTCAGGATGCGTTGCACGTGGGCGACCACAGCGCGCATCGCGTCGGCCAG
>JBGSWT010000677.1:0-3858 GCA_041751815.1 Pseudonocardiaceae bacterium | reverse complement strand
AACGTCCGCGGCTCGTCGGGCTTCGGCCGTGCGTTTTTGCAGGCTGACGACCGGGAGCTGCGCTACGGCGCGATCGCCGACGTCGCCGCGTGCGTGTCGTACCTGCAGGTCGAGGGGGTCGCCCGTCCCGGGCAGGTCGGTGTGATGGGCCGTTCGTACGGCGGCTGGCTGACCCAGGCTGCATTGATGTGGCACCCCGAGCTGTTCGCGGTCGGGATCAGCGTGTGCGGGATGTCGGACTTCGAGCACTTCTACGCCGACACCGAGCCGTGGATCGCCGCGGCCGCGGTGGCCGAGTACGGCGACCCGGTGGCGGACGCCGAGCTGCTGCGGGACCTGTCGCCGCTGCACCGCATCGACGCACTTCGGGCCCCGCTGCTGGTGGTGCACGGTGGCCGCGACACCAACGTCCCGGTCAGCGAGTCCCGCCGACTGGTGGCGGCACTGGCGGCGCGCGGCCTGCGCCACGAGTACCTGGAGTTCCCCGACGAGGGCCACGAGCTGCTGCAGACACCCAACCGGGTCGCTTTCGTGCAGGCCGCCGTGGCGTGGGCCAGCGAGTACCTCGTCAGCCGGTGAGGTGACGTAGGCCCCGAAGATGTGTGTCAGCCGATGAGGTGGGCGCGGGCTTCGACGATGTGAGTGTCCACCGGTGGGCTAGCGGTGACGACGGTGCCGGGGATGTCCAGCCAGGGACCGCCGGCGACGGAGTACTCCCCGGTGAAGGTGGTGGTCAGGGCTACCTGGTAGTCCCCGGCGTGGGTGTACTCGTGGCTGATCGTGTGGTTCGGGTACCAGGCACCCGGGTCGTCGGTGACTAGAGGGTCTGACCCGTCACCGAAGGTCCAGGTGAACTCGCTGGGGGTCGCCCGGATTGCGACGGTGGTGCCGGCCATGGGGATCCCCGGCCACTGCCGCTGCCCCACAGTGGCGTAGACGATCACCGGCATCTGCACGAGTGCCTTGCCCTCGGCCAGGAGCGGCACATTGGCTGTCGCCGGCAGCACCAGCGCTGCAAACATCTCGGCGACCGCCTGCGGGTCCACTCCAGGCAGGTCGACCACCCCGGCGTCCGGCGGGTAGCACCCGGCTCTGCCCTGTTGCCACAGGGTCAGGTCCGTCGGCGGCACCTCACCCGGCTGCACCAAGAAGGACAGTGGCCGCTGCTGCGTGGTGCCTGCCGGGCAAGTGTCGTTGCACATCGTCAATGCATCCCCTTGGACCACCCGCGAGCACCCCGCGATGTACTGCACCACCAACCGCGGGCCCACCGCCACAGGCACCACTGCACCCCCAGCCGCCGCCTCCCGCGCACGAGGCGAACCTGCATGGGCTTGTTGGCTTCGTAGGCGAATTTCCTCCCCTGTGATTACGGGGTCAAAGTCCGGGCGCACGTACGGGTTGCTGACAGTGGACGCGATTGCGACATCCGTACCCAGTGCTAAAAGGACAGTCAAAATTGTCAAGGCGGTCGTGGGCCCCAGGATCTGGTTACTGAGCGGTCGCAATCTCACTGATTCTCCAACCTCCGTCTTGCCACTGAATACCTGCCACATAAGCGGTCGCTGGCAGAGCAGGAAAATCTGCCAGGACGTCGCCCGAAGCGCTTAATCTTCGACTGGCCGGGCTGGAGATTTCGAAGTCGATGACAACGTATGCATTGAGATCAACTGCGCCCGGTTTTGGCTCACTGACGCTCGTCTCTTCCGCGAACTCGAACCGATCACCAGCGGCGTAGGCCTGCTCGACGTTCTCGATCCGGTTTTGACAAAAGACGCAGCCAGGAAGGGAGGTTTCGCGTAGTTGTTGCACGTCACCACTGGTTGCAGCATGGTTGAGAACGGTGACCCACCACTGCAGGAACGCGACTGCGCTCTCCGAGGTCTGCTCCGGGACGGGGAGGGGCCGTGGCTCCTCGGGAGTGACCGGCATGAAGGTGGCCGTGGTTGTCATCGGCGTGGTGGAGGTGGGACGCGCGGGCTCCGTCACCACCGCGCCGGACGTCGACGAGGTCGGGATGGTGGGTGCGGCGTCGGGCTCACCGGTGCATGCAGTGGCCAGCACGAGAACGGAAGGCATCGCAAGCACAGCAGCGGTACGACGCAGTCGATGACACCACCCCGGAGGCACGAAACGGACTGTAGCGAGGCGGCCACTCTGATCGCATCCGCTGTCCACAGCGCAGGGGCTCACTGCAGGGTCAGCCCGCCGCGGTCGATCCAGCTGTTGGCGGCACGTCGGTTCCAGGGCAACCCGTCGATGCGCCACAGCCAGCGGGTCAGCCACTCCCGCGCCGCGGGGTCGGGGAACGGGATTAAGTAGCAGCCGAAGGCGTGCAGGGCTTGGGTCAGCTGCTCATCGGTTGTCTCCGCCAAGAGCTGCCCGAGCTGTTCGGTCACTCGTTCGCGCGCCGGCCCCGTCGTGTCCAGCATGAACTGCCGCTGGGGCACGAAGACGCTGACGTCGGTGACGGCCGCCGTATGGCTCTGGTGGTAGTAGCCCGCCAGTGCGTGGACGAGATCTGGGTAGCGCTCGCGCCACAGGTCGTTCAGTGCAACCTCCGGGTACGCCGCGCCGATGACGAGATTGTCCGAGCCACCCATGCCCCAGCGGCGTCGACGGACGACCACGGCGCAGCCGGTCAGGTCGCGGACCATGACTGGGTCACCGTCGGGTTGGCGGACTGCCGCCGTTCCGATCACGCCCAGCTCGCCGCCGACGTCGGCGTACAGGTGAAGTCGGTCCCACCCGTCAGCCGGGTCGGCCAGCCATTCCCGGACCCGGTCCTCGTTGGCGCGCAGAACCAAAGTGGTCGCGCGGTTCGCCACCGTCGATGCGTCGCCCACCGCACCCGCGTCGAAGCGCGATGAGCGCGGCAAGGGCGGCTCCCGATAGGGGGTCACGGTAGGACGGGGCACCGCTCGCCAGTCATCGAGCCATCGCTCCAACTTGGCCAGCACATGCGCCCCGTACGCCTCCGGCGACGTTCCATCAAAAGGTTGAAACGCGGCACTGGGAGCCACCGACTGATACAGCCAATCCATCGAGGGATCTGACTGAGCCAACAAGGCCGTCCACTGCGGGGCTATCCGACTGAACGGATGCGGAGGAGCGTACCCGGAATTAAGGTGTAGGTCGAAGGCCTGCTCTGGGCAGTGCGTCCCATCAGGCCCTCCATCGTCAAAGCCGCTCCACAAGTTTGTGATCTTGTTAGCAAGATCAACTCGAGCATTTATTTTGTTGGCCACATCATCCCCTTGTCATTTCAGGCCATGCTGTGCCAATGAACATTCGCTGGGTTACTGTATCCATCCCGATTTTGACCGCTACGGACGTCACCGGCACCAGTGTCAACGGATCGCTCGAGTTCACCAGGACTCCGATGGGTTCCTGCAAGTCGAGGCGGACGACCTTCCATTCTCCATTGGCGAACGCGCCCACCGACACGAGACGGAGGATCTCTTGCCGGTTCGCATCTAGAGCCTGCGTGACGGCCAGTTCGGCGGTGTCCCGGTCGGTGAACCGGGACGCGGTGCTCGTATTGCTGACCTTCCCGTTCCCGAAGTCGACCCCGGTGGTGACCCGGGCGACCAGGTCGTCGTCGGTGACATTCACGTGCCGGGCCAGGGTGTGGCCGACGTCCTCGTGCGCCGCAAGATCGACCAGATCCAGCACCTCGTCCAGGGACTGGGTACCGCCCGGCCCTGTGTACTTGCGGTAGTGCGGGAGGTCGCCTCCAGGAGGCGGGCCCACGCCCGGGCCGTCCACCGCCCGCCGCACCCGACCCGTGGGGAGAATTGCCACAGCGAGCGCACCGACGCCCGCCCCGTACGCGCCATCCGCCCACTGCGACCAGCC
>JBGSWT010000676.1:0-2366 GCA_041751815.1 Pseudonocardiaceae bacterium | reverse complement strand
CGGCCCGGTCACCGCTTCCGTCGCCGCGACTCGCGCCACCGGTGAGCACCACCGCAAGCTGAGCCGGCGGAGGCTGCGGACCTACCCGGACGAAGCCACCGTCACCGAGCCCAGCGATGACTGCAGTGGTCTCAGCTGGCGTGGCCTGTGCTTTCCCGTTCTGGGGATTGGTTAGCAGCAGCGAGCCGAGCAGCCCGCCAGCCAGTGTCCCGGCGTCCGGCGCGGTGGGCAGCCGCAGCCCGGCCGGCAGCAGGCGGGTGGTGAGTTCGCTGAGTTGATCGGAGCGGGACGGATCGGTGAACGCCTCGGTCAGCTGCAGCTCACCGGTGACGGTGGCACCGGCGTTTCCCAGCAGCACGGTCACGGCGTCCCGGTCGGCCGGATCGGCGTCCGCAGTCGTGACAAGTACCACGGTGCGGCCCCGCAAGGTGCCGGTAACCGCGCGAGGACCGACCGCGGCGCCGAAGACGTCGGCATCGGTCAACCGGGCGCGCAGCGCGTTGCTCTGCGCCTCCAGGTCGCTGACCTGGCGACCCAGCTCATCACGGTTGGAGCTGAGCCCGGACAGCAGCCGGTCGCTGATTGCGGTGGACCCGAGCACCACCCCCAGGGCCAGGGCCAGAAAAACGGCGGCGATGGAGATCACGTGGTACCGCAGTGAGATCACGGCCTATCCCAACCCCTTGACCCAAGAGACGACGTCGTTCCAGGTATCGCTGACCAGGACGCTGTAGGCGCCGCCGATGTTGGAGACCAGCAGCGCCGCGGCGACCGCGAGGAAGGCGGCGAGCACGATGAGCAGCACCGCCCCGGCCGATACCCGGCTGCGGTACAGGGCGGCGACGGCATGGCCGTCGACAAGTTTGCTGCCCAGCCTCAGCCGGGTCAGGAAGGTGGACGGGTTGGACCCCGACCGCCCCCGGTCGAGGAACTCGTGCAGGGTGGCCTGAAACCCGACGGTGATCACGAGCTCGGCACCGTGCGCCTCGGCCAACAGCAGTGCGAGATCCTCCGGGTTGCTCATTGCCGGAAAGGTCACCGCGCCGATACCGAGGTCCTGGATCCGCTCGAGGCCCGGGGCGAATCCATCGGGCTGGGCGGGTACCACCACCTCTTGGGCCGCTTTGAGCGTGCTGGGTTTGACGTGGCGTGGGTCGCCGACGATGAGATGCGGTCGATGCCCGGCGGCGTGTAGTGCATCAGCCCCGGCTTCAACGCCGATCAGCACCGGGTGGTACTCGTGGATGAAGTGCTTGAGCGCGGCCAGGTCGGCAGTGTGGTTGTAACCGGCGGCCACCACCAGCACTTCCCGGCCGTGGATCGAGACCTCGACGTCGGGTACGCCGACCCGGTCGATGATCAGGGCACGCTCGTGCCTGAGGAACTCGATGGTGTTCGCGGAGAACGCCTCCAGCTGGGCGGAGAGCCCGGACTTGGCCTCGATCATCAGGTCGGCGATCGAGTTGGCGGTCTGCTCGATACCGCGGGCATGCTCGGTGTCCCCGACGTACACTCCGCCCTCGTGCAGCCGCAACCGGGTGCCGTCCTTGATCCGCATCGCCTCCGGACCGACCCCGTCGACGAGGACGACGCCCGCCGCCACCAGGATCTCCGGACCCAGATTCGGGAACCGGCCGGAGATCGACGGTGCGGCATTGACCACCCCGGCAACGCCCGCGGCCACCAGCGCATCGGCGGTCCTGCGGTCCAGATCGACCTGGTCGAGCACCGCGATGTCACCGGGACCGACGCGGCGCACCAGCGCGTCGGCGCGGCGGTCCACCTTGGCCAACCCGCTAGCGCCGGGCAACTCACGGCCGGGTCGGTTGAGCAGGCCGGAGATTCTCATGCCGTGATGGTGGCAAAACCCGGGTCGCTGGCCGGGGAGGCGCGCCGGGGGTCGTGAGTGCGTAACAGTGCTATAGCACTGTTACGCACTCACGAGCTTGCTTTTGTCCGCTGTCGCGGACAAAAGCAGCTCTTCGGCGTGTGCCCGCCCGGTGTCGGTGTCATCCAGTCCGGCCAACATCCTGGCCAGCTCGCTGACCCTGGCCGCTCTATCGAGCTCCCGGACCCCGCTGCGGGTCAGCCCGGTGGCGTAGGTCGCCTTGTCCACCACGAGATGCCGGTCAGCGTAAGCGGCGACCTGTGGCAGGTGGGTGACGACCACGACCTGGTGGCTGCGGGCCAGCCGGGCCAGCCGCCGTCCGATCTCCACCGCGGCGCGCCCACCGACTCCGGCGTCAACCTCGTCGAAGACCATCGTCGGTACCGGATCGACGTCGACGAGCACGACCTCCAGCGCCAGCATCACCCGGGACAGCTCCCCGCCGGACGCACCCTTGTGCACCGGCAGCGGATCCGCG
>JBGSWT010000675.1:0-5932 GCA_041751815.1 Pseudonocardiaceae bacterium | reverse complement strand
CCGGGTGCGCCGCCGTCGGATGGTGTTGCAGGTGCAGCCGTGAGTATTGCGAGTGCCGCGGCGAGACGCTGCAGAGTGGGCCGCTGGTCAGGATCTCGGTGCAGGCACGCGTCGATGATGTCGGCCACGTCCGCGGGCAGCCGTCGCCGAGCGCGGATTTTGGCCGCGGGTCGTGCCAGCTTCATACGGCAGCGCGACAGGGTCGAGCTGTTCGACACGGCCGAGCCGGAGCGGTCGGGAATGTCGAATGGTCGGATGCCGGTCGCAGCCTCATAGAGCACCAGGCCAAGGCCCCACACGTCGGCGGCTGGACCGAGGTCGCCACCGGTGACCTGCTCGGGCGACATGTAGCCGGGTGTGCCGATACCCCGATGGCAGCGGCCGGGCGGACGGGCCAGGCCCAAGTCGATCAGGCGGGCGACGCCGTGGCTGGCGATGATGTTGCTCGGCTTGATGTCGAGGTGCAGATGCCCACGACTGTGCAGGTAACGCAGGGCTGAGCAGAGATGTTCGCCGAGATGGCCCAGGTCCGCGATTCCCAGCCGTTGGTTGCCGCCGTCGAGGATGTAGCTCAAGGTGGCGCCGGTGAGATTCTCCAGGACCAGCAGCGGCGGCTGCCCTGTCTCGGGCTGCACGTATTCGTACCCGCGGACGAGGTGGGGATGGCTGAGCGACAGCAGCAACCGCGCTTCCCGCCGCAGGTTGCGGCGGGAAGCGCGGTCGGTGACGCAGTCGGGTCGCAGCGTCTTGATGAAGCAGCGGCTGAAGCGCTGGGCGCTCCAGGCCTCGTAGCTGTCGAGGTCCTCCCCGCGGCGCACGTGCTCGATCACCTCGTAGCCGGGTGCAAGCTGGTATCCGGGGGGATGCGCCGACGGGCCGTCCTGCCCGGGTGCCTTGGGGGTCTGGGACCCGGCCTCGGCGGCGAGGTTTGGGTCGATGCCGGTGGGACGCGACACGAGATCGAGCTGGCTGGTCATATCGGCTCCGGTTGCCACAGCGAAACGGTTGGTTGGGGGGAAACGGTGGGTTGGGGGTAGGGGCTGAGCCGGGACAGGTGGCTGGCTCCGTTCGGTGCGCCGCGCGCATGGTGCAGTCGATAGAGCTCGGCATAGCCGGAGTTCGTCGCCAAGAGCTCGCTGTGGGTGCCGGCTCCGGTGATCCGGCCGTCGGCGAGGAACAAGATCTGATCTGCCTCGGTGACAGTGAGCAGGTTGTGCGAGATGACCAGCGTGGTGCGCCCGGTCATCAGCCGGCGCATCGGCGCCATGATGCGCTCGGCGGAGGCAGCGTCCAGGCCGGTGGTGGGCTCGTCGAGGAGCAGGACCGGGGCGTTGCGGATCATGGCTCGGGCGATGGCCAGGCGCTGGCGTTGACCGCCGGACAGCATCCGCCCCCGTTGCCCGATGCGGGTCTGGTAGCCCTGCGGCAAGGCGGTGATGAAGTCGTGCGCGTCGGCTGCGGTGGCCGCTGCCACCAGCTCGCGTTCCGTGGCATCGGGCTTGCCCCAGAGGATGTTCTCGCCGACGGTGCCGTCGAACACCAACGTCTCCTGCAGGACTGCCGAGATGTTGCTGCGCAGGCTAGCGAGTTGCAGATCGCGTAGGTCGCACCCGTCGAGGGTGATCCGGCCCGCGTCGGGGTCGTAAAACCGCAACAGCAACTTGCTCAGCGTTGACTTGCCGGCTCCGCTCGGTCCGACGAGCGCGACCGTCTGCCCGGGCGCGACCACGAAGGTGATCGCATTGAGCGCAGGGTGCGCAGCACCGGGATAGCCGAAGGTCACGTCGTCGAAGATCAAGCTTCCCTGAGCCCTGGGCAACGTCCGTGGTCGCGCGGGCTCGCGAATGTCGGGCTGCTGCCGGAGCAGCTCGATGATGCGTTCGGCACTTGCGCTCGCCGCGTAGATCGTGTTGGACAGGCGGCCGGCCCCCCGGATCGGGCTGTAGAGCCGGGTGAGGTAGGTCACGAATACCAGCAGTCCGCCCAAGGTGATCCGGCCTTGCTGGAGCTCCCACACTCCTATGCCCATGACCAGCATGACACCGATGACCTCCAGCATTTCGGTCAGCGGTTGGAACAGGGCGCGTAGTCGTGTCGCCACCATCGCCGCGGTGAACCGGCCCACGTTTTCCCGGTGGAACCGTTCGACCTCGGCGTCTCGGCGGTCGTAGGCCTGCACCAGGGCGATGTTCCCCAGGCTCTCCTCGGCTGCCGCCGTGACCGAGCCCGAGCGCCGTCGCTGCTCCCGGGAGGCGCTCTTGATCCGGACCGAGAAGTACCGCGCGGCGATCAGGAACGCGGGCGCGGCGATCAGGGCCGCCAGCCCGAGGCGCCAGTTCAGGTAGAACAACGCGCCGGTGAACAGCAGGATCTGGAACAGGTAAGACAGGGTTCGGGTGACACCGGAGAGCACCAGCTGCTCGATCGCGTCGATGTCTCCGGTCAGGCGCGACAGGGTGTCGCCGAGCTGGCGGCGGTCGAAGAAGTCCACCGACAGCCGGTGCAGGTGGCCGAAAAGGCGGGTGCGCAGGTCAAGCACGAACCGTTGACCCAGCCAGTTCGACAGCCACTCGTCGACGAATGAGACGAGCCCCACGGCCAGACCGATCCCGAGGTAGCCGGCAGCGATCGGGGGGAACGCGTGGAAGTCACGGGGCGTTAGCACGTCGTCGATCAGGAGCTTGAACATCCAGATCTGCGCCGCTTCCAGGAACGGCACGACGGCGACCAGCAGCAGGCCGATCAGCAGGCGACCCCGGTACGGTCGGGTCGCTGGCCAGAACCAGCGGAAGATCGTCCGGATGCCAGCCGGCGGAGCAGGTGCCGTCGACCCGCCGGGCGCCGCCTCGTCCGCCGAGGAACGCCGACCTTGGTGCTCATCCCGTCGCTTGGTCAACTGAAGCCCAGCCCCCCGTGACATGGCAGGAGCCCCACCTGCATATCTGAAGTGGGGCCCCTGCCCTGGCGTCGTGCCGCTGCCGTTAGCAGCAGTGGCGGCGCTTGCGGCTGTAGCTGCGGCTGTAGCTGCAGCTGTGGCTACGGCTGCGGCGGCCACTGAGGCTGCGGGCCCGATCGAAGGCCACGAAGTAACCGTTCACGGCTTCCCCTCCCGTTCATCTTCAGCGATGGTCCCGTTCATCCATCGGTAAGATATACGTCGCCGGGAGGGTCTTCGATGTTACAGACCATCACCGAGCCGTTACCGTTGGTACCGCTCGACTGGCTGTCAGCATGGCGGAGGCGCCCGGAAGCGCCCGGAAGCGGCTACTGTCGGTGACCGGACTCTGGAGTTGACCCGCTTGGTGGGGGTTGGTCTCCTGGCAGTCGGGAGAGGTGTTTAAGAAGAAGTTGAAGCGCCTCAGCGGCCGTTCGGTCACACACTTCGGCTGGATCATCGTCGTCGAAGTAGTGCTGCTCGACCTCGGTGTGCAGGCCGTCGGACAGCGCGAGGAACACCGTGCCGGGCGGCTGGCCATCCTGCCCACTCGGCCCGCCGGCGCCGGTTAATGCGACCGCGATGTCGGCTCCGAGCAGCCGCCGAACTCCACCTGCCATCGAGGCAGCGGCTTCCGCGGTGACCACGGGCCCCGGGGGAACATCGAGTAGCTGGTGCTTGACCTCACTTGCATAGGCCACCACCGCACCCCGAAACCACGTGCTCGACCCCGGCGCCTCGGCCAGCGCGCTGGCCACCATCCCGCCGGTCAGCGACTCGGCCACCGCAACAGTCAGGCCTGCCGGGTCAACCAGCTCAGCGATGCCCGCAGCCAACATCGACCGTTGCGCGTGACCCGGACTACCCACTGCGATGTCCCGGCATCGTGTCGGCGACCACTGCCCCGCGCTGCCCCATCGGCCGCGGCTCTCCGATGGTGGTGTCGCGCGCGGTCTGGCGCTCGGCCTCAGAGTTGATCTCTGCTCCAAGCAGCACAACGTAGCAAGTCAAGAGCAGCCACAGCAGCAGCACGATCACGCCGGCCAGCGCGCCGTAAGTCTTGTTGTAGTTGCCGAAGGTGTTGACGTAGAGGCTGAACCCCGCGCTGCCGAGCAACCACAGCAATGCGGCCACCATGCTGCCCAGAGCCACCCAGCGCAACTTCGGTGAGTTGCGATCCGGAGCCACCCGATAGAGCACGGCCAGCCCGACGACGACCAGGACGAAGAGCAACGCCCACCGCAACACCTGAGCGAGAACCGTCCCGACCGGGCCCAGTGGCACTGCCTGCAACACCACCGGCACGACCGCGATCAAGGCCAGGGTCAATACCAGGAACACGACCGCACCGAGGGTGAGCAGCAGCGCGACCCCGCGGAGTTTCAGGAAGCCCCGCTTCTCCTTTTCGTCGTAGGCGAGATTCACGGCCGTCATCAGGCTCGATGTCCCACTCGACGCGCTCCACAGGGCGAGCAACAGCGAGACCGCCAGCCCGATCGTCAACGCCCCGCCGCTACTCCCGGTGATAACGGCCAGTTGATCGGAGATCAGCTGTTGGGACTCCTGCGGCAGCTCCACCGTGAAGCTGCGCACCTGAGCGGTGATCTGCTCTGGATCGGCTACCAGCCCCACCAGAGTCACCAGCGAGATCAGCGCCGGGAACAATGCCAGAAACGCGTAGAAAGCCACCCCAGCCGCCAGCAGTGAAATGTTGTGCTCTTGGCTGTCGTGGATTGCGCGACCGAGTACCTCCCGCCATCCCTGCACCGGGATCTGTGTCGGTGACTCCGCCTCCGTACCGTTGCCTCGCCTGACGTCAGCCGTGTCGGGCTGGCCGTCCACCTTGCCCCCGCCACTCCCGCTTCGCCTCATACACCTAAGTCTTCCCCAACTCCGCGGACTTCATGCGGCGAGGTGCACCGTGGGTGATGTTGGCCAGGCGGCGTATCCCGCCGGTGTCCGGTGACGCCAGTGAACAGAGCACATAGCCCTCCCGTCACTTGCTGCCGAGCATTGACAGGTCGGTCGCGGCAGAGCTCCCGGCCAGCGACCGGGGCCTCCGCGAGATGCGTATCAATATCGCCGTTCGACCGTCGCGGGCAGCGACCAGAGTGGATGTCAGGCACAGTGTTCCGCACGCCTCGGCGACGGGCCGCCACTACCGCCAGGATCGTGTGTCGGCCGGTAACAGTCCCACGGACGCCCGCAGATACAACGAGCGACAAG
The DNA here is from genome assembly GCA_041751815.1 of Pseudonocardiaceae bacterium. GTDB lineage: Bacteria > Actinomycetota > Actinomycetes > Mycobacteriales > Pseudonocardiaceae. Next base: position 771 of record JBGSWT010000675.1, on the reverse strand, counting down.
TGGCCCTGACCTGGTCCGCTAACACCAGATCAGGGCGTTGATCCACCATCGGTGTTTGGCGGGGCCGTAGCCGACGTGGTCGTGCCAGCAGCGCCTGATGGTGGGTACCAGGCTCGGGCCACGGAACGTACGGCGCGTTGAGCTAATCGACGTGGCGGCGAGTGTATCCACCGATGCGGCATGGTCCGTCCAATAACTGCGCACCATCGGAGATTTACGGGCATAAATTCCGCGGATGCGAAATTTAGCCTTGACTCGTACTTGGTGTAGTGCGAGAGTCGATGCATGGGTGCGTTCGACTGTCTTGGCGACCCGGTCCGACGCCGGATTCTGGGGTTGCGCATCGACGACAAACCAGCGGCCGACGAGGTCGGTGCCGTCGTTCAGAACGAGGCGAGGATCTCTCCGTCGGGGGCGTCGGGCAGTAACTGCGGGGGCCCAGCGACTACGAGGTCGCGACCGTTCGGGCCGCCGGCGGTCGATGTGTGAACGCCATGGGCCTGCATTCCGAAGTCATACAGACAGTCCTCACCTCCGGAGATGTGGAGTTTGATACAGCGGAATGCGGGGCTGCTGCGTTCACCCCCCGATAGTGCCGTCTCAGCTCGGGGTCAGATTGACGAGCAGGGTTTGGCTAACGGGCGAGGCGCCGCGCGGTGTCCTTGAGGACCTCGGGCGGTGTCCAGTGCCAACTCGCAAGCGCGTTGCGGTACTAACGGGTCCGGTATCGTCACGGGTCCGGTATCGTCGTCAGGCGTCCAGGTAACCTAC
>JBGSWT010000674.1:0-3418 GCA_041751815.1 Pseudonocardiaceae bacterium | reverse complement strand
AGCGCTGCTCATAACGACAGCCAACCCCCGCCAGCGCGCGGGCGGGGGTTGGCTGTCGTTTGAGGCGTCCCGAACGGGGGTTGGTGGTCCTTGAAGAGCCACCAACGTCATGCCACGCGGCAGGATGGCTCGCGGCCCTCGAGGAAGTCTTGCAGGTTGTCCAGCACGAGCATGCCCATTGCGGTGCGGGTCTCCAGGGTGGCGCTGCCCAGGTGCGGCAGCAGCACCGCGTTCTCCAGTTGTCGCAGAGCCTCGGGGACATCGGGTTCGCCCTCGTAGACGTCGAGCCCGGCGCCGGCGATCGTGCCCGACTGCAGCGCCTTGACCAGCGCGTCGGAATCAATGACGTCGCCCCGGGCGCTGTTGATCAGAAATGCGGTCGGCTTCATCCGGGCCAGCCGGGCCGCGTCCATGAGGTGAGTGTTCTCCCCGCCACCGGGCATGTGCAGGGACACGAAGTCGGCGGCCTCCAGCAGCTCCTCCACGGTGGCCACCCGCCGGGCACCGGGGATCCCGTGGTCGGGCTCGAAGTCGCCCGGATCGTAGAAGATCACCGGCATGCCGAAGCCGAAGTGCCCGCGACGGGCCACCGCTACCCCGATGCGACCCATGCCCACGATGCCCAGCGTCTTGCCGGTGACGTCGGCGCCCATCATGTGGGTGGGTCGCCACCCGGTCCACCGTCCGGCGCGGACCTCCCGCTCGCCCTCACCGGCGCGCCGGGCCACCATCAGCAGCAGTGTCATCGCGGTGTCCGCGGTGGTGTCGGTGAGTACCCGCGGGGTGTTGGTGACGACGATCCCCGCTGCGGCCGCGGCCTCGGTGTCGATGTGGTTGTAGCCGACGCCGAAGTTGCCGAGGAAGGTGGTCCGCAGCTCACTGGTGAACAGCTCGGCCGGCAGCCGGTCGGAGACGGTCGGCAGCACGACATCGGCCTGCTCGAGTGCAGCGCGCAGCCCGTCGCGCCCCAGCGGGACGTCGTCGGCGTTGAGCCGGACGTTGGAGAAGCGCCGCTGCAGCTCCTGCTCCACCGACGCCGGCCACTTGCGGGTCACCACGATCACGGGGTCCTGCACGGCGGTCCTTCCCAAAAGATCAGACGGCGGCTGAGGTGAGACCGTGCTCGGTGAGGACCCGGGCCACGGTGTCACCCATCGCGGACGGGTTCGGCGCCATCGTGATGCCCGCGGCAGTCAGGATCTCGGCCTTCTCCTGGGCGGATTCCCCCACGGCGGACACGATTGCGCCGGCATGGCCCATCTTGCGGCCCTTCGGGGCGGACAGCCCCGCGATGTAGGCGATCACCGGCTTGGTCATGTGGTCGCGCACGTAGTCGGCGCCCTCGGCCTCCTGCGGGCCGCCGATCTCGCCCACCATGATCACCGCGTCGGTCTCGTCGTCGGCTTCGAACAGCTCCAGATGGTCACGGAACGACGACCCGTTCACCGGGTCGCCACCGATGCCGACTGAAGTGGAGATCCCGATGCCCAATGCCTTCATCTGTGATGCGGCCTCGTAGCCCAACGTGCCGGAGCGCCCGATCACTCCGACCCGTCCAGGCAGGTAGATGTGGCTAGGCATGATTCCCAGCAAGGACCGCCCCGGACTGATGGTGCCGGCACAGTTGGGCCCGGTCAGCGTCATCCGCTGGCGGGCCCGATAGCGCCACATGTAGCGCTTGACCTTCATCATGTCCTGCGTCGGGATGCCGTCGGTGATGCAGGCGCAGAACCGGATCCCGGCATCGGCGGCCTCCATGAGGGAGTCGGCGGCGAACGGGGGCGGCACGAACACGATGGAGGCCGTTGCCCCGGTCGCCGCCACGGCGTCCTTCATGGTGTTGAAGATGGGGTGGTCCAGCACGGTCTCGCCGCCTTTGCCCGGGGTGACCCCGGCGACCACGTTGGTGCCGTAGTCGATCATCTCCTCGGCATGGAAGCGCCCGATGCGACCGGTGATGCCCTGGACCACCACTCGGGTGTGCTCGTCGATCAAGATGGCCATGACTCCAGCCCTTCAGGCGCTCGCATCGGCGGTGGCCAGCACGGCGACGGCCTTGTGGGCCGCGTCGGCGAGGGTTTCCGCAGTGATGATGGGCAGACCGGAGTCCCGCAGGATCGCCTGGCCCTCCTCGACGTGGGTGCCGGCCAGCCGCACCACGACCGGGATCTTGACGTCCATCTCCTTGAACGCGGCGACGATGCCCTGGGCGACCCAGTCGCAGCGGTTGATGCCCGCGAAGATGTTGATCAGCATCGCCTCGACCTTCTCGTCCTGCAGTACCGCGCGGAACGCCTTGAGTACCCGCTCAGGTGATGCTCCGCCGCCGATGTCCAGGAAGTTCGCCGGCTCACCACCCGCGAGTGTGATCATGTCCATGGTGGCCATCGCCAGGCCGGCACCGTTGATCATGCAGCCGATGTTGCCTTCCAGGCCGACATAGGCCAGCCCACGGTCAGCAGCGTGGCTTTCCCTGGCGTCTTCCTGGCTGCGGTCACGCAACTCGGAGATGTCCAGGTGCCGGAACAACGCGTTGTCGTCGAAGGACATCTTGGCGTCCAGCGCGACCAGGCCGCCCTCGCGGGTCACGGCTAGCGGGTTGATCTCCAGCATGGTGGCGTCCAGGTCTCGAAACGCCCGGTACGCCCGCCGGAACAGCCGGCTGGCCTCAGCGAGCTGGGCCGCTTGCAGGCCCACCGCAAACGCGATCTCCCGGGCTTGGAACTCCAGGAAGCCCGCCGCGGGCTCGATCGTCGTGCGGATCAACGCCTCGGGCTTGGACGCGAGCAGCTCCTCGATCTCCACGCCGCCCTCGGCCGAGGCGATGATGCACACTCGCTCGATGCGGCGATCGAGCACGATGCCGAAATACAGCTCCCGGGCGATGTCGGTGGCCTCCTCGACGTACACCCGGTACACCAGCTTGCCGCGCGGCGCGGACTGCTTGGTGACCAGCCGCCGGCCGAACATGCTGTTCGCCACGTCCTGCACCTCACGGTCGGAGCTGCACAGCTTCACCCCGCCGGCCTCGCCCCGGCCGCCGGCATGCACCTGGGCCTTGACCATCCAGGCCGACCCGCCGATCTCGGTGCACCGGTAGGACGCCTGCTCGGGGCTGTAGGCCAAACCCCCGCGCGGTACCGGGACCCCGAAACGGGCCAGGATCTCCTTGGCCTGGTATTCGTGAATGTCCACATCCGCCCCTTAGGCCCGGCTCGCCGCGGCGGTCCGGATCGCCTCGTCCATCGCGATCACCGTCTTGGCCATCCGCTCCGACGCAGCGTCGATCATCTTGCCGTCCACCGACGCGGCGCCCTTGCCCTGCGCCTCGGCCTGACGGAGTGCCTCGATGATCCGCTGCGCCCGGTCCACCTCGGCCTCCGGGGGGCTGAACACCTCGTTGGCTAGCGCGACCTGG
>JBGSWT010000673.1:0-2129 GCA_041751815.1 Pseudonocardiaceae bacterium | reverse complement strand
GACGAGCACCACCAGCGGCCAGCCCACCCCGACCAGCACCCGGTTGGCACCGGTCATGTTCGCCAGCGCCAGCGAGCACGGGTTGGAGCCGGCCGCGTTGGGCACGCACGCTCCGTTCTCCGCGTAGACCTGCCCGGCCTGGTAGGTGAAAACGAAGTCGACCGCGTACTCCGGTAGCACCGCCAGTAGCGCCAGCACGGACAGCGCCAATCCGGCGCTGATATCGACCTGGGCAGCCTCGGCGGCCCAGGAGAGCACGAACGCGGCACCGATGATCGCTATGCCGAAGACCACCGAGGCCACCACCGGTGACATCTCAAGGTGTGGCAGGCCCAGATAGTCGGCGGCGCCGAGGTACGCCCCGGGAAGGCTCACCAGCATTGCGAGGACCAGCTGCAGTGGTGGCCGCGCGTGTTCCGATGCCCCTGCCGTCACACGCTTAGAGTTACACGGATTGGCGTTCGGTCAAACTCGTGTTGTGAGCCTTCCGTTTCAACCTTCCCTCTTCGGCGCTGGTGATCCGGTGCCCGACGAATCGTTCAGAACGCTGCGCCGCTGTCAGCTCGATGACGAGTCCTGGGTCGACGTGGCTCCGGCTTGGTTGTCCGGCGCCGACACGCTGTTCGGTGAGTTGGCCGGCTCGGCGCCATGGGAGCAACGGGAACGCTGGATACATGGCAGTCGCATCGCTGAGCCCCGGCTGACCTGCGGCTGGGCTGTGGGTGAGTCGCCGCTGCCACTGGACGATCTGGCGGCCCGTCTCTCGGACCGCTACGGGGTTGCGCTCGACTCGATCTGGGCCAACTACTACCGCGACGGCCGGGATTCAGTGGCCTGGCACGGTGATCGAGTGTGGTTTTCGCTGCAGCGTCCGCTGGTCGCCATCGTGTCGCTGGGCAGTCGCCGACGCTTCGGGCTGCGGCGGCGCGGCGGCGGTGCTGGCCGGTGGTTCACCCTCGACGGTGGTGACCTGCTCGTGATGGGGGGCCGCAGCCAGCACGATTGGGAACACACCGTGCCGAAGGCTGCCCACGGTGGACCGAGGATCAGCGTCACCTACCGGCACAGTCGTTAGTCCGTTGCGCGACCCTGCCGGCCCCGCGCTGAGATGAGGGGCGGGGTGGCGACGCGATCTGATGTGACGGACTGCTGTGGCGGGCTGAGCATGGCGGACGGACACACCGGGCACGAGGGACTGACACGCCGGGCTGGGGGGCCGGTAGGATTGCCTGCGCACCCGTTGCCGGTGTTCGGAGGACACGTGAGCGCGCCCCGTACCCGTCTGCTGGTGGCCGGGCTGTTGCTCGTCACGCTGATCGTCGCAGCGCTGATGCTGCCGATGCCCACTGCGCTGCAGATGCGGGATTGGGCACAGTCGGTCGGCATCGCCGCACCGATGTTGTTCCTGCTCGGGCAGACCGTGGTGACGATCGCACCGATCCCCCGGACCGTATTCACCCTTGCCGCGGGATTGCTGTTCGGTCCCGCCCTGGGAGTGGTGTTGTCACTTGCGGGGACTACGTTGTCCGCGGCGCTGGCCTTCGTCGTGGTCCGCCGGGTAGGGCGCAATCTGGTGGAACCACACCTCGATCGTGGGCTGCTGCGTGCGATCGACGCGCGGCTGCGCCGTCGTGGCTGGCTCGCCGTGGCGTCGCTGCGGTTGATTCCGGCGGTACCGTTCTCGGTGCTCAACTATTGCAGCGCGGTGTCGTCGATCCGGTTTCGCGACTACCTTGTGGGCACCGTGGGCGTCATTCCCGGCTCGGTTGCGCTCGTCGTGCTCGGCGACGCCCTGACCGGAACCACCTCACCGGCATTGCTCGCGGTGTCACTGGGAGGCGCGGCCATCGGGGTGATCGGCCTGATTGTGCAGGCGCGCAGCGCGACCCTGGACCCGCCGACTCTGGACCCGCCGACTCTGGAGCCCCCGGTGACGGTGCCCAAGTAGCGTGATGTCAATGAGCTCCGCCGACCGTGAGCAAGCCGTCGTCGATACCGTCCCCACCGAGCTGTTCATCAACGGCCGGTGGCAACCTGCCAGCAGCGGGAAGACCTTCGATGTCGAGGACCCGTCCACCGGCAAGGTGCTGCGCGCAGTCGCCGACGCCGGCCCCGAGGACGGGGTGGAC
>JBGSWT010000672.1:0-2300 GCA_041751815.1 Pseudonocardiaceae bacterium | reverse complement strand
CGGCTAGAGAAGGAGATGCTGCTCGCTCCCTTCGACTCGTCATTGCGCGACTACAACCTGGAGCGCAAGCGCCCGCGCTACTACCAACGCATCGCGGTCAATCGCGCTCTGCGGGCCATCGCCCACGGGCAGCGCCGCATCTTGCTGACCCTCGCGACGGGCACGGGCAAGACCATGGTGGCCAGCTGCCCGCTACCTGACGCAGTATCTGCACGACGCCGGCCGCATGTGCAAGACCATCGTCTTCTGCGAGAACAACGATCACGCCAACCGGATGCGGGTCGCGCTGAACAACGCCAACCTCGACATAGTCGAGCGGTACGAGAACTACGTCTGCCGCATCACGGACGCGGACGGGGATTCGGGGAAGACCCTGCTCGAGGAGTTCAGCAAGATCGACTCAGACGAACCCGTGATCGTGACGACGAGCCAGCTACTCACCACAGGTGTCGACCTGCCCTCAGTCAGGAACATCGTCATCTTCCGGCGTATCGGCTCGATGCCGCTCTTCAAGCAGATCATCGGACGTGGTACCCGGCTCTGCCTGGAAGCCCACAAGGGCTCTTTCGACATCATCGACTTCGTCGAGGCCACCAGACTCTTCAACGACCCTGCCTTCGACGGACCACCGCTGCGGGTCATCGATGACGAAGCCGACGAACGGGGTGTCCGGGTGGCCAGCGAGGAGCAGGCTGCGGAGGACGATGCTGAGCAGGTCGCGGAGGCGGAGGCGGAGTACGAGACACAGGACGCGGGCCCACTCCCGGACAATCCCGCCCGCTCGCAGGTGCTGAGCACGGAGGACGACGACACTGCTGACCAGATCATGGCCCAGGGCAAGCGCATCTACGTCGACGGGGTGGAGGTGTACGTCTGGAACGACGTGCACTACCAGTTGGAGTCTGACGGCCGGACGCTGCGGCTCATGGAGTACCGCGAGTTCGTGCGCGACCGGGTGCTGTCCATGAATCTCTCGCCCACGGATCTGCGGACCCAGTGGGCAGTGACCAAGAGCCCGGGTAGCCCTGCGCGGCGAGCTCCAGAACCGGGCCATCGAACCCGATGATCTGATGGCCAAGCTCGGCCACCCCGAGGCCGACCCCCTCGATCTGCTGATCAACGCAGCCTGGGAGCTACCGCTGGTCTCCCGCGCCGAGCGGGCGCTGCGCGTGTCGCCCTTCACCGAGATGGGAAACGTGATCGAGCTTGGCAGCCTGTTCGGCGGGCGAGACGCCTTGCACGAAGCGATCGACGGTCTCGGAAGACACCTGTTCGACGTAGGATAACTACAGTGAAATTTTAGTTCCATGCACAACTCTTGCCTGAGACTAAAACTCACTATGAGGACACGGCTTCGTACACCGCGTCGTTGACCAGGCTGCGCGCCAGGCGTTCGCGGACCACGTCTTCGCTGTCCGTGTCGCACATGTCCTTCAGGTACACCGACGGCGGTTGGTCGCTGACGAAGATGTTGGACACCGATGTCAGCATGATCAGATTCGCGCAGACATTGGCCCGCGCGCTGCTCACGCCCCTCCCAAAGACCCTGCGCGAGCCCTGATAAGGCACCAAAGCCACCACAGTGCACGGCGGGACTCGGACAGGCGTTTCGACCGTAACTGTTGTGTGCTGACCTCGGAGATCGCCGGAGCACACCGTCGATGCGTTTCGTCAGGTGACCGGCGGGTAGTCAGCTGTATGCGAGTCCTGGGGGGACACGGGTGACCGGCAAGGTCACGGTGATCATCGCGACCCGGGACCGGCGAGATGAGCTCACCCACACGCTGTGCCGGCTCAGCGAGCTGACGCCGCCACCGCCCATAGTCGTCGTGGACAATGGCTCGACCGACGGCACTGCACATGCGGTGCGCACCCAGTTCCCTGCCGTGACGCTGCTGGCGCTGCGCCACAACCACGGCGCGCCCGGACGTAACTTCGGGGTGCAGGCCAGCCGCACGCCCTACATCGCCTTCAGCGATGACGATTCGTGGTGGGCGCACGGTGCCCTGCGCCGGGCCGCGCAGATCCTCGATGCCCATCCCCGGCTGGGTCTGCTGGCCGCACACACCCTCGTCGGTCCGCAGCAACGCCCTGACCCGGTGGCGCAGCTCATGGCGGACAGCCCGCTGCCCCGGCCGGCAGATGCTCCTGGACCCGCCGTGCTCGGTTTCCTGGCGTGCGCGGCCGTGCTTCGGCGGGAGGCATTCTTAGGTGTCGGTGGGTTCAGCAAGGTGATCTTCTTCCCCGGCGAGGAGCAACTGCTCTGTTACGACCTGGCCGCGGCCGGCTGGGACCGGGCG
>JBGSWT010000671.1:0-1996 GCA_041751815.1 Pseudonocardiaceae bacterium | reverse complement strand
TCACCGGCCAGCTTCGCCGCCGCAGACAGCGCGAACAGCGCCGCACCCGTGCCACTGCCGCCCCCGGGCAGCAGGTCCGCAGGTAGGGATGCCTTCACGGTCCGCGCCGCGAGTTTGGCCGCCAGAGCTACCGCCGGCTGGGACAGCGCCACCCCGTCGACACTCGACGCGCGGCGTTTCTCGGCCCGCTTGATCTGCTCCCACCGGATTTCCTGGTCGGCGGCGGTGCGGACCTTCTCACTGCCCGCGAACACGTGCGGGTGCCTGCCGACGAGCTTGGTCACCAGCTCGGTAGCCACCGCGTCGATGTCGAAACCGTTCGGCGCCTCCTGCGCTACCCGGGCGTGAAAGAGCACCTGCAGCAACACGTCGCCTAGTTCCTCGCGCAGCGCATCGGTGTCACCGTCTTCCAGCGCCTGGTACAGCTCGTAAGTCTCCTCGATCAAGTAGGGCATCAGCGAGTTGTGGGTCTGTTCGGCGTCCCACGGGCAGCCGCCGGGGGAACGTAACCGATCCATCACCACTACCGCATCCAACAACGCAGCCCCCCGAGGTGCGGGGGTAGCCAACACTGTGGCACCGGTGGCAACCCAGCGGGCCGCTGCACCGGATCCGAGGTCCAAGGTGAGCAGCAGCCCGTGCATAGCGTCGCCGACCGGCTGCGCCCCACACTGCTGCGCCAGCTCTGCCGGTATGTCGGTGTCAGCGTGCAGAACTAACCCATCCTGAAGTAGACGCGCGGCCTCGGCCGGAAACACCGCGCCCAGCCGTGGGGACAGCGCAACAACGACCGAGACCGAGGTCACGTCCGGGGAGCAGCGCGTAAGGGCGCGAGGAAGCCAGCCGTCTCATTCTCGTTGGCCACCGCCTGCATGCTCACCGGGTCCCATATGCCGTAGCGGGGGCTTAGGCGCACTCCCACTTCCTCCCCCACCTGAGCCAACTGGCGCAAGCCGATGGCTTCGAGCACCGCCGGATCGATCTGCTCGAGTGCGGGAGCGTTGTCGGATGGCTGGACACCTCGGTTGGCGCGGTTCTTGATCACCATGATCAGCCACGGCGTGGTGTCCGCGAGCTGGAAGGCAACCACTGTGCCCTCGACGACCCCGAAGGCCGGGGTGGTGGCGAAGATCGGATCGTCAGCAGCGACGATCCGCTTACCGATCACCGCCTCCTTGCCGGCCCGAACGTCGGCGTCGATCAGCTGCCGAGCCCGCTTGGCTCCGGCCCGGGAGAGCTCGTCCACCTTGGTCTTCGCGGCGGTTCGGGTATCGGCCGTGGTGTAGTCGACGGTGACGGCGCTGTTGCGCAGCGCGCGCAGGCCGAGCTGCGCCATGAGCAGTTTGTCCTCGGCCCGCTGCCGGTAGCCGTCTGCATCGAAGATCGTTCCCTTGGAGGCACCCTGGGCGCCGCCGACCGTGTCGATCAGCCGGTTCACTTGGGCCTGATCGACGGTCACGCCTGCTCGCCGCGCGGTGATCGCCGTCAGCTCGTGCCTGACCTGGACAGTGATGATCTTGCGTGACAGGTCATCGAGCTGGTGGGCGGCCGCCAGCTGTGCCCTGGCCTCGGCACCTTCCTTGGCCAGCACCGTGGTGAGCTGGCTCTGCACCTGCTCCACCGGGATCTCGGTACCGTTGACGAACGCAGCAGCGCCGACCTGGGTAGGACCGGAGCTGCAGCCGCTGATCCACAGTGCCCCAACCATGATCCCGAGAACGGCCCTGAGCGCAACACCGCGCGCTGCACCGCCGACACGCAGGACGCTTCGCACGGGCGCTACCTTCTCACGATGCCGGGTTCAGCAGGGTTGCAGGGCGGCGAGTAACCGCTGCACACCGTCGCCGAGCCGTTGCGGATCTGACGGCCCGATGGTCATTGACGTCGACTCGCCGGACCGCCGGTTGACCGTCATGTGGTAGCGGCCGTCGACGTTGTCGCACCAGCGCAGTACATCCGAACGGCGCACCTGCCCCGACGGATCTCGCACATTGGC
>JBGSWT010000670.1:0-1764 GCA_041751815.1 Pseudonocardiaceae bacterium | reverse complement strand
GGAGAAGACCACGCCCTGCTGGCGAGCTTCCCCGCCGGGGTCGCGTTGCCCGCCGGCTGGACGGCGATCGGCGCGGTGCGGCAGGGCCGCGGCGTGACGCTCGATGGGGAGCGCTATGAAGTGCTCCCAGGGGGCTGGGAGCACTTCTCGTGAGTGCGTATCAGTGTTCCAGCACTTAATGCCACTCACGAGCACGGTACGGTCTCCGGCCGTGCCCCTTGCTGTTGATGAGATCGTGGAAACCGGCTGGGCCGGAGCGCTGAGCCCGGTAGCCGAGCAGATCGCCACCGCCGGGAGGTTCCTCCGGGCCGAGATCGCCGCAGGGCGGCGCTACCTGCCAGCCGGACCCAATATCTTGCGGGCGTTCACCCAGCCGTTCGACCAGGTCCGGGTGCTCGTCGTTGGCCAGGATCCCTACCCGACCCCTGGGCACGCGGTGGGGTTGTCGTTTTCGGTAGAGCGGGATGTGCGGCCGTTGCCGCGCAGCCTGGCCAACATCTTCCGGGAGTACAGCGACGACCTCGGGCTGCCCACCCCGTCCAACGGGGACCTCAGCCCGTGGGCCGAACGTGGCGTGCTGCTGCTCAACAGGGTGCTCACGGTCGAGCCCGGACGGCCGGGGTCGCACCGTGGTCAGGGTTGGGAGCAGGTCACCGAACAGGCCATCCATGCCCTGGTGGCGCGCACAGCAGAGCCGCTGGTGGCGATCCTGTGGGGTCGCGACGCGCGCACGCTGCGTCCGATGCTCTCCGACGTGCCGTGCATCGAGTCCGCGCACCCGTCACCGATGTCAGCCGACCGCGGGTTCTTCGGTTCCCGCCCCTTCAGCCGCGCCAACGAGTTGCTCGCTGACTTGGGGGCCGACCCGGTCGACTGGACCCTGCCTTAACCGGCCAGTTCACGCCGACGGCCAACGGCACAGGACACGGTCAGGCGCGGGTGACTTTGCCCGCCTTGAGGCAGGAGGTGCAGACATTCAGGCGGCGGCGTGCGCTGGCGCCGACCTTCGCCCGGACGGTCTGGATGTTCGGGTTCCACCGGCGGTGGGTCCGCCGGTGCGAGTGCGAGACCGACATGCCAAAGCCCGGTCCCTTGCCGCAGACATCGCACACGGCAGCCACGTCAGGCACTCCCTAGATATTTGGTCGCGAGGATTTCCCCGGCAAGGGTAACCGGATGGTGTCTGGTGCTGCACACCAGGGGACATCACCGGAGATGAGTAGCCTTCAACGCAGCCCCACACGAAGGCGGTGAGGAGGAGCCGCGGTGTTGCAGTCGCTGGACGGGGCGGCGATCCGTCACTGGGCTGCCACCTGCTGCGATGCGCTTGCGGCGCACCGTGACGAGATCAACGCTCTCAACGTGTTCCCGGTTGCCGATTTCGACACCGGCTCCAACCTGTTGGCCACCATGCGAGCCGGGTTGGATGCGGTGCTCCGGGATCACGGTGACGACCGGGATTCCCCGCCACGGAGCACAGTCGCGGTGCTCGCTCGTGGCGCGCTGATGGGTGCGCGGGGCAACTCCGGAGTGATCCTTTCCCAGGTACTGCGCGGGCTCGCTGAGGCCCCGATCGGTGCCGCCTTGGACGGGGCAGCGCTGCGAGAGGGGCTCCGCCGCGCCGGTGAGCTGGCTACGGCCGCGGTGTCGCATCCAGTGTGCGGGACCGTGCTGACCGTGCTGCACGATGCGGCTCAGGCAGCGATGCGTGTCCCGTCCGACGACCTCGGCGACGTGACATCTGCGGCCACCATCGCCGCGGAG
>JBGSWT010000669.1:0-5139 GCA_041751815.1 Pseudonocardiaceae bacterium | reverse complement strand
TGACCCCTGTTCCGCCCCTGGGCACCGCGGCCGAGCTCGTCGTCGCAGCGGGCGGCACCGACCCGGCCGACCACGCACAGCCGGTGACGTAGTTACCGATCGGTACCCCCGAAAGTCGCCTACGCCGGGCGACCAACGGCGGTGGTGCACGCTCTATCGCGCATAGAAACTGAGCGCGCCGCGGCCGCCGGAGTACTGGAGCCTGCGGCTGCGGGGTCGGGGGAACCACGCCCGGCCGAACGGGGTCACGGATCAGTCGTGCGGTAGGCTGACCGGGCCCCTCCTCGGGGGCGGCCGGGACGTGGCGCAGCTTGGTAGCGCACTTGACTGGGGGTCAAGGGGTCGCAGGTTCAAATCCTGTCGTCCCGACGGAGTTACACCAAGGAACACCAGGTCAGGTCCTTGATCACTTCGGTGAGACAGGACCTGACCGCTTCCGGCTGGCCTTGCGTCTCACGGAATCTCACACTATTCAGTTGATCTCACTCAGCCGAGCAGCACGGTCAGCGCGTCCCGACCCTGCTCCAGGTCTGTTGCCGACGGGTGCACGTACACCCGAGACGCCAAGCTCAGGTCCGAGTGGTCGGCCCACCTTTCGCACACTCGCCCGTGCCATCGCCTCGTAGGCGCGGCGCCGTAGCCAGTCCGTGCGACACGGCTCGCCGATCTCGTCGACGAGCACGTATCCGGTGACGCTGTAGGCGGGCCCAGCGGCCAGCCGCTCTGCCGCTTGCATGGTTCGGAGCCGGGTGAGCGCTGTCGTCGCCTGGGCCGGTAGCGGCAACGTCCGTTGCCCGGCTGATGATTTCGGGCCCTTCTCGACCACCACCATCCCGCCATCGGTCGCGACCAAGGTCCGGGCGTTCACCACCGAGATCGTCTCTGCGGCGAGATCGACGTCGGCCCACCGCATCCCGCACACCTCCGCGGGCCGCAGTCCGAGCAGCGACAGCAGCATCTCCTGATTGGGTTGGACCGTTGTGCGGGTCCGGCCTGCCGGCAGCAGCGCGCCAATCGAGGGTGGAAGTACTCGCTTCGCCTGTTATGCCGACGGCTCGTCGCGCGCATCGCGCAGGTTCTTCCAGAAGTACAGGACCATGTCGGTGATCTTCCGGGAGCCGACCTTCAGGGCGATGCGATCCAGATGGCCGCCGACCGCACCCTCGGTGGTGCCGAGCTCGTTGGCGATCTCGGCGTAGGTCTTGCCCTGGGCGAGGAGTTGGAGCACGAGCCGTTGATGGGGGGTGCAGGGGTAGCCCCTGCGGAGGATCCCGGCAACGTGGGGGCTGTAGTAGTGGGTGCCGCCCGCTACGAGTCGCGTGGCCCGCACGATCTCCTCGAACGGTGCGGAAATCCTCGGGCGCCAGCGGCGAACGCGTCGCAGACCGTCGCGTCACGGAAGTGGTTCGAGACCACGAGCACTCCGAGGTCGCAGGTGTGGACGTGGGCGACCGCCGCGATGCCCTGCGGGTCCGCTCCGAGAGCGAGGTCGAGCAGGACCACATCCGGTCGTGACCCCAGCGCCAGCTCTCGATCGAGCTCCCGGATCGAGCCGTTCGCGTAGAGCAGGCGGAGGTCATCGGCGGTGGCCACCGCGGACATCAGTCCGTGGCGGTCGACCTGCTGGTTGTCGACGATCGCGACGGTCCATCGGCGGCCGGTCACCGGGCCGCCCAGCGCAGCTCGACGTGGGTGCCCCCACCGCGTGGGCGACCGATCAGCAGCGTCGCCCCCACCTCGGCCATCGCCGCTCGCCACGCCAGCTCACCGGGGGTGGGGTAGGCGCGACCGTGGTCGCGGACCGTCACGACCAGACCGTGCTCCTCACCACCGCAGAACACGATCACCTCGGGGATGCCGGCCGACCGGATCGCCTCGAGGATGTCGTCCACGACCTCCGCGACGACTTCGGTCACGTCGGCTCCGACGCTCGTGGGCGGCTCCACGACATTTAGCACGACCAGCAGACCACGGCGTCTGTGACGGCGCGCGACCGTGGTGAGACGGGCACCGATCCCGGTCTCCGTACCGAACAGCGTGCCATCGAGATCGTCGGCCGTGCCCAGCGCCAGGCCTCGTACCTTGTGCATCCGGTCGGCTGTCGGTGGGCCGCCGGCGAGTTCGAGGATATTTCGCAGGGACTGCATCGAGGTTGTCAGCATATCGCCGATAATCTTCCGGTTCTCCGCGGCAAGGGCGGCGTCGACGCCGTTGCGGGCCAGCCGCATGACCAGGACCGCGAGCAGGAACCCGGCTGGTAGCTGGATGAAATGAGTCAGCACCTGGGCCGCCGACGACCAGCCTGATGGGACTTCGTTGATCGCGGCGGCGACCCATTCCAGCCCGAAACACAGCACGAGCAGCGCGGCGCCGGTCCGCAGACCCCGCAGGACGCACCAGAGCGGGATGGTGGGGACGAAGTACACGGTGGTGCCGACCAGGGTGAGCTGGGCAGCGGTCCCGGCGGGTAGAATGGCGGCGGTCCAGAGCACCAGCCCGACGGCAACCGTGAGATCGGCTGCGAAGTACACCCGGGAGTTCAGCAACCATCCACTCCGTCGGGCGGCGATCAGTGCCAGCAACACGGCGTTGGCCGCGACCACGATCCCGGTGACGATCGTGTAGGAACCCGCGTGGTGCGGCAGGGCGAGGGGTGCCCCCAGCATTGTGGCGATCATGATGGCAACCCGGAGCAGCACGGGCACGACGAGGAACCAGTCGACCGCCCGCTCCAGGATGGACGCGGTCGAGATCGGCGCATCCGGGAGCGTCATCGTGATCCTCGTCCCGGAGCCGGGCCCGGACCGCACCGTCGCGGACCCGCCGACGGCTGCGATGCGGTCGACGATGGAGTTCTGCAGACCGAACCCGCGACCGCCGCGCACGCCGGGCCCGTCGTCGTCGACGCAGATCTGGGTGCCGGAGGTCGAGTGAACCAGGCGGACGACGATCTGCACGACGTGGGCGTGTTTGCGGGCGTTGGTGAGCGCCTCCCGGACCGCGGCCGCCACGGTTCGCGCGACATCCGCCGGCACGATGACAGCGTCAGCCTCGAGCTCGACGCGAAGCCCCGAGCGGTCGAACTCGGTGCACACGTCGGCGACGGTGACACGCAGATCATCGGTACCGCCCAGCCCGGACCGCTCGGCGGACCGCTCGGCGGCGCCCAGCTGACCCGCGGCGAGCTCGCGGACCTCGGTGAGCACCCGGACCGGATCGCCGTTCGCGGTCAGCCGGGTGATCTCGCCGAGAGCCTGCAGCACCGTGCCGTGGAGCTCGGACATCGCGTGTGCCCGCGCCTCCTCCATCACTCGGGCGCTGGCCATCCGGGCGGCGTGCCGGGCCAGCAGCACCACCGAGAGTCCGGGCGCGATCATCATCAGCATCCACGCCAGCCGGTACCCGAGCGTGAGCCATCCGGTGGCGTCGAACGCCGCGCCGTTCAGCAACGCCTCCCCGACGAGGGTCAGCACCCCAAGACCGACGAGGAGCGCACCCAACCGCAGCCCACGGATCACCGTCCACAATGCGACCGTCGCGGTCAGATACGCGCCCAGCGGATCGTGACCCAGCTCCCAGAACGACCCCGGCGCGATGCGCGAGGTGATCCAGAAGTTGATGCCTATGGCGACCGCCACGTCCACCACCAGGAACCACCGCGATCGCAGCAGCCAGTCGAGACGACCGGACGCGACACCAACCAACAGCACTACATCGAGCAGGGCCACCAGCAGTGCCAGTCGCAGCGCGAGTCCGGACCCATCCCCGCCCAGCAGCAGAATCGGGCCCACCACAGCGACCGTGCTCAACACCCGGCCTGCAAGGCAGGCGAGCACGATCCAGTACACTGATCTGGTCGCGACACGCTCGGCTACCCCCGAGCGCGTGTCGGGTACTGCTCGAACATGCATGGCGACATCGTGGCGCACAACCCGGCCCGCGATGAGGGCAGAAGTACCCGCGTACCGGCGCCGTCATCCGCGGTCTGACCTACCGCCTTCCGACGAGGTGAATCCCGGGGAGCTGCTGCCCAGGACGGACGACCGTTCACCGCCGACTGCGGCCGCGAGTCCGTACCGTTCACGCATGCGCTCCACTGCCGCGTGCGCGGTCCGCGCAGCGCATTCCGCGGAGTCGAGCGGGTAGCCGGACCGCAGGTAGGACCCCGCCAGGTGAATGTGCCCGCCGAAGTGGGCCAGGATCTCGTCCACGCGTAGGTGTTCGGCCGTGTACACCGCCTCGGCCGGGCTGTGGTTTGCCCGGACCCGGACGTCCACGATGGCGTGGTGCAGATCCAGCATGCGGCGGACCTGCTGCACGACCCAGCCGGTCTCGGTGCTGCGCGAGCGCACGCACAGCACCACACAACGCGCGGCGCCCGGCTGCACCAGGATGGTGAAGCCGCTGTGGCAGTACAGGGCGACCTCCCCGCGGGTGATGACGTTTTCCCGCGGATCGAGCCTCACGGTGAGGCAGGTGCAGTGGGAGTGCGGCAGGGCCGCCCGGGCCCGGGCCGTCGGTGAGGCCGGGAGCAGGTCGAGCAGGTCGGGCAGGTGCGCCGTCACGACCGTCGCGTCGTACTCTTCCCAGACCCCTCCCAAACGCACCAGTACCCCGTCGCGGTGTGAGCTGACGCCCTCGGCGGCCGTGGACGGTCGAAACCGCATCCCGCGTCGGATGAGGTGCTCGAGCCACGGCAGAACGATGGTCTCGTCAGTGGGACCGTCGAGTGCATACCCGTCCTTGGACCGAAGCACGTTCGCCGCCACCCGGGCCACCGAAGAGAGCTGGTAGTTCCGCAGCGATCCGTACCGATTGGTGTTGGAGCCGGACGCAGCGTCGGCAACCAGGGGTTCGCGCATCCGGGCACGGGCGATTCGCAGCCGTTCAGCCATTGATATCTCGCGGCATCGGAACCGGTAGAGATGAGTGATCGGCACCCAGCCTGAGGTCTCGGTGTGGCAATACCGGACGATCTTGTGCAGCGCGTCGTGGACGGCTTGATGTCAACCGGTCAGAGCGCCACCCCTTGACCTGGGGTGAGGGCTCGTAAGCTGGCCCCGCGCATCGGGCAGGTCCCTGACCTGCCCGTTATAGCCCGATGTGAGTCCTCACGAGGGTCCCAGGTCAAGGGGTGGC
>JBGSWT010000668.1:0-2766 GCA_041751815.1 Pseudonocardiaceae bacterium | reverse complement strand
GGTCCCGCATCCGGACAGTGATCCCGACGGGGTCACCGCGATCGAGGCTCGCGGTGGGTCCACCGTGCTGGGCTTCACCCGCTGCGCCCTGTCGCCGCATACCGACCGCTCCGGCGTCGCCGTGCCGCCCGGACTGCTGCTGACCATGTGCGGCCGCGAGCCGCTGTCGGGCGGTGAGTCACTGATCGTGGACGGTCGAGCGGTGTATGACGATCTGGTGCAGACCGCCCCGTCGGCGATCGAAGCGTTGTCCGCGCCACGATCGGCTCTGTTCGGCGGGGCCGACGGCCACCTCGGGTCGGTGTTCACTCCGGCAGCCGATGGCACTGTGATGGTCCGCCTGCGGTTCGACGCCCTGGCTCGGTTCGCGCCCGCGGTGTCACCGCATATCGCGTCCCTGCGCGCCGCCGTGTGGCGGCACACCATCACGCTGCCGGTCTGCGCTGGAGCAGGGTACGTGCTGAACAACCACCGCTGGCTACATGGCCGTCGGGGCTACGAAGGACCACGACTGATGTACAGGGTGACCGCACACGCCCAGCCGGGTGCGATTCCCGCCGGATTTCACCCGCATCCGGTGCCGGTGGACGGATACCGATCATGAGCCCCGCGGATCCGGAGAGCACACCGGCACGGAACGAGCTGTCGAGTATCGAGGTCGCCGTGCGGTTCGTCACGACGCAAAACCGGTGGAGCACAGAGAACACTGCCGGTTCACCGTCGTCGCCCCGGTGGCACCTGCACCGGAGACACGACCACGCCGGTCAGGTGGCCGTGCACCGCGGGCGTGATCGCCACCTACGCGCTCTCTCCCGGAGAAACCCTGTGATGCCCCCACAGGCGACGTGGGTGGTCATCATCGGTGGACCCGCCAGTACCGACGCCGAAGTGGCTGCGGTGTTCGCCGACTACCGCGACGCCCACCAGTACGTCACCTGGTGGAACCGCGAGGAAATCCGCCGCTACGGCCCGCACTCCGGGCTACACGCCCGAGCCGAGGAGACCGACTTCTACCCGCCCGGAACCTGGCAACCCTCCCACCGGCTCGCCGTCGTCGGGACCCCCTCGACGACGGGTCAGCGTGACGCTGTTCGGCGCAGGCGGGTCAGGGCCTCAGAGTGATCTCTTCATCGCTCGTGGCGATCCGGCCCACCCGCCTTCCGGCGCGGACCGCCCTACCGTCGTGATCGGTGGCCCGGCTGTCGCCGACACTCCCGGCGCCCGATGCGCTGGTTCTGCTCTGCCGGGCCACCACCCGTGCCATCCGCGCAAGTCACTCCGCCCTCCGCCCTCCACCCTCCACCGGCCGCTGAACAACGCCATCTCCACCCGCTCCGGCTCACTGCCGAACGCGTGCCGTCCGGTGCGCTCCGCATCCGGCCACCTCTACCGGCGTCGTTCGCAGAGCGCTATCACCCACCGGAGCCCGGGGTTGCAGGCGATCGACGGGCGGAGCCGCTGGTGAGACCCGTGCGGGCAGTGGAAACCGGCCCTACCCCGGCCGTTGCGCATGGGCCTCCGCAAGCTCGTGGATCGCCGCGGCGAGCGCCAGCGTTGCCCAGCCCTGACCGGTCTCAATCATCTTCTGCCGCTCCTCGTCATCCCTCGACGGACTGCTGTAGAGAGTCTGCTTAGCCAGCTCGCGGTAGTTGTCGTAGCTCATGCCGTGCGTGGGGCCCGAAGGGCGCGGTTCGTTACGGCGCGCTCTACGTGGGCACTGTCGACAGGTTCATCCCTCGGGTCGGGCTTCTCTAACCAGTCACCCATCGGTGAGGAAACAACGGGGATCGACGACACGATGACCAAGCAAGAACCTCCAATCCGGAAGGAACCCCACGGATGCCCAAGCGCGTGATCCTCGATGACCCCAGTGACCTGCACGCCCCCGTCGTCACCCGTTACGAACCCGACCCCGACAGCACCGCGGCCAACCCCCGAAAGGGACAGACCGTCGCCCACTTTCCCGACGGCACCAACATCACCGTGTGGGACGACGGCCGCGTCAAGGTCGGTCGCGACGACCATCGCATCACTGTCGAGCGCAAGTTCAACTTCCGCCGCGGCGACTCCGACCACGGGTCCGGGTTCGTGTGGCTGGCGTTCGAGCGGCTGGCCTCTGCAGTGGGCCGGTAGGGAACGCAAGGGCAGCGACGGCGCGATCACGAGGGGGTGTGAGGTGGAACTAACCGCGGGAAGGCGATGGGTGCCCAGTCGGGCCGGTGTGCTGGTCGTGTTGCGGTACCGACGGGTTGCGCGCGAAGATCACCGGGTCGCCCACGGCCCGCTGTGTTGGACCGCATGTGCCCGGTGCGCCGCGGCGCACACCTCGGCTGGTCGATCAACGTGCTCACCCTGTGCGGCGAGCGGATCACGGAGGTCATCTCGTTCATCGAGCCGAGCACATCGCGAGGTTCGGGCTGCCCGCCTTGCTGTCCTGACCCGGGAGGCGGCGCTCAGGTCGTCGGGCTGGCAACCCATGCGACCAGCGATGAGTTCCGGGGGTTGCTGCGGTCTACCCTCCGTGGGAACGCGCCCGCCCGTGACCGAGGAGAACCCGATGCCCGCCAGTGACTCCGCCCCGTCCGGTGCTCCTTGCTGGATCGACCTGTTCAGCTCCGACCCCGACCGCGCCACGGAGTTCTACGGTGCGATCTTCGGCTGGACGGCCGAGGAGCCGTCCGCCGAGTACGGCGGCTACGTCAACTTCACCAAGAACGGCGTGTTGATCGCCGGGATGATGCGCAACGACGGCTCGACGGGCCAACC
>JBGSWT010000667.1:0-2013 GCA_041751815.1 Pseudonocardiaceae bacterium | reverse complement strand
TTCACCGCCGGAGTCCGCGCCGGAGAGTTCGACTGACCACGCTGATAACGGACGACCAGCTCTGACCCGGCCGGAGTTGTTTCCTGCATAGCCGCTGATCCAGCAGCACGCGACCGCGGCCTGATAGGGGGAACGACATGGGCAAGCATGAGGACAAGGACAAAGCCGACGACGAACGGAAGATCTTGGGCAACGGGCACAAACCTGAGCGGTAGGTACCGCCCGAAGATCCCGGTGGCACGACCGGAGTACCGGCAAACCTCGTTGCGACACCCAATAGGCTCGCAGTAATGGGATCAACGCAACGGGTGACACACGTTCAGGGCGCGAATGGGGACGGGACTCGTGGATCAGCAGAGCAGGTAGTCACGCCGTGGGGACGGCCGGTGTCTTCGGTGCCGGTGTCCCAGTCAAGTGTCAGTCGGCCGACAAGGTCGCCGTCCCGCTACAACGACTTGCCCGACTCTGTTCGAGCATTGTTGATGTCGATCGCTGTGGGCGATCACGTGGCCTCAGATGTCCTCGCCGATGCCTTCCAGGCCACCGTGGAGTTGCCCGCGCCGACGCGGGACGTAGTGCTCGGGTCGCTGATGACGGCCGCGATGGCGCGTGGCCCTGAGGCGGATGACGTAGAGGCGCTTCTACGAAGCGCGCTGGCCGTGGACGGCCGGGAGCCTGCCGAGGTAATCAGTGGTGGTGACCGCCCGGTACTGATGCTGGCGGGGAGCGGCAAGAAGGGCGTGCGGACGTTGAACGAGACCACGCCCGCCGCGCTTGTGGCAGCCGCCGGAGGGGCGTGTGTGATCAAAGTCGGGTCGGCCGCTACCTCATCGGCGCTGGGCTCCCGTGACCTGGTGCGCGCCCTCGGATTGAGGGAGAATCGCACCGCTGAAGGTGCGCGCGCCGACTTGGCCGCATGTGGGTTCGCGTTCGTGGCGATCGAGCCGGAGATTCCGATCCTGGACGAGCTGTACGGCGGACGGTTCCACGCGCCGAACCCGTTCTCGTTCGGGCTGGCTCCGCTGGCGAGCCCCGTGCGTGGCGATGTCACGGTGTTCGGGCTGTCACACCCTCGCGTTGATGTGGCGGCACGCGTGCTGAATCGCTTCGGCATGGACCACGTGGACGTGCTGACTACGCGCCTGCCCACCGGTCACTACCTGGACGAGATCGGCCCGGTGGGCGAATCACGATGGTGCCGGGTGCGGAACGGCAAGGTTGGTCCGGTTGAAGCTGAACCGGCCGACCACTCCACGACGGCCGACTCGCCTGGTGCGTTGCCGGTGCCCCAGGGGCCAGAGGAGGCGATCGAGCGGACTGGTGCGTTGCTGGCTGGCCGTGGGCTGGACAGCCATCGAACCATCGTTGCGCTCAACGCCGCCCACCTGCTGGTGCTCGGCGGCATCGCCGCGTCGTTTCAGCAGGGCAGGGACTTGGCCGAAGACATCCTGCGCAGCGGCGCGACACTGGCCAGCATCCCGGTAGCGCGTACGGCCGAGATGAGTGCCTGAGCGGATCATGGACTTCGACCCAGATCTGTTCTTTCTCACGCGCGGCTACGGCGAGCGCGTCCCGCCGGAGTACTTCGCGGACACCGACGACTCGGGTGTCACCTGGCAGCCGGACGTGTACCCGGAAACGCTGGCACTGGTCCGCAAGCACGGCCGCGCCGTGATCATCGGCCTGGGATGTGGGCGCGCGAGCAAGCTCGTGGCCCTGCACGAGCAAACCCGGATCTCGACGTCATCGGTGTCGACTTCGGCACCAACATCGACTGGTGCCGTAAGCACCTGCTGGTCGGGCGGTGGCTGGACGCCGATCTGGAGTCGGCGACGACGCGGCCGCTGGCCCCCCGAGGTGGTCGCCCGGTCGGTGGTGGTGTGTTCGGACGTGCTGGAACACCTGATCGACCCGCGCCCGGCGATGCGGCTGATCTGCTGGCTGCTCGACCACGGCGCAGCCTGCGCGGTGCTGTCCACCCCGGCGCGGGACAAACGCGCCGGAGCTGGGCAC
>JBGSWT010000666.1:0-3909 GCA_041751815.1 Pseudonocardiaceae bacterium | reverse complement strand
GGCACCAGGAAGTAGGCCAGCCAGTGCGCCGGGGTGCCCTCCGGGGCACCCATCATCCCGCCGATGCCACCGACCGGCTCGCCGTCCCTGGCCGCGTCAAAGTGGATAGTCGTGTAGTCGGGCGGGCCGCCATCGATGGGTTCGTAGCGGTAGCCGAAGACCGAGGTGTAGAACGTGCGGTCGGCGTCCGGGTCGGGCACCCGTACGTCGGTCCAGACCAGCGACCCTGGCTCGGCGTAGACCTGAGCACCATTCGTCCCGGCAGCCTGCCACACGCCGAAGGCCGCACCCACCGGGTCCTGCGCTATGCACATTCGCCCGTTACCGGGGATGTCGAACGGCTCGACCAGCACCGTCCCGCCGTTCTCACCGATCAGTTTCGCGGTGCCGTCGGCATCGTTGCTGGCCAGGTAGACGGTCCACACCGTGGGCTGGCTCTCGGTCTGTAGCGGACCGATGGCAGCCGCGGCGCGGCCTCCGACCTGGCAGATCTGGTAATGGCCGAACTCCTCTCCGCTGTCGAAGAAAGACCAGCCGAAGACCGCGCCGTAGAACTCTTTGGCGGCGGCGAGGTCGGGTACCGACAGCTCGACCCAGCAGGGCGTGCCGGTGGGCCACGGGTCAGTTCGGGTGGGCATGGTGAACCTCCATGTCGGGGATCGGACGGCACCAGCAAAGCACCCACCACCGACAACCAGACGTTCGGCGAACTCAACCCGGGTACCGGCCACCGATCCGCCGCCTCCGGCAGGCAGATCCACCTGACACGGCGATCAGCGCCGGGACCTTCGCTGCCTGCAGGTCCCCCGCGCGGATTCAACCGCCAGCTGGTTCGCTCTGAGTGCGCCGAGTTCGACAGGAGAGCTGTCCCGGGCATGGTGCGGAGCTCTGACGTCGAACTCGGCACATGTAGAGCGACCAGGCGACGGGTAACTATCCAGGGCATACTGCTGCGATTCGTGCAATACGCGAATAAAATAGATCAGCCCTTTGGCTGGCACATTATGGCGGGCCACCTTGGTGCCGATGCTGGAGAGATTGATCAGTCGGCTTGGCTCATACCGAGCGGCTGCGCGCCCAGTGCGGTTCGACGATCGCCGAGGGCGCAACCGTCACGGTCGCGCCCTCGATGCGCTTCTGACGACGCTGGTCAGCCAGAACGGTCAGCGGGTCACGCGACGTCGGCCGTAGGCGCCGGCGGCAAGCGCAATCCCGATGGCGGCGATCGCAACCTGCATCACGATCTCGATCCAGTCGATGCCGGGTGTGACAGCCACCCCGAGGTACTGGGCGATCACGGTGCCCAGCAACGCACCGATGGCGCCGATGACAATGGTGAGCCAGATGGGAATGGCCTGCTTGCCTGGCAGGACCAGGCGGGCCAGCACACCGATGATCAAGCCGACTATGATGGCGGTGAAAATGCCGGTGACGGTCATGCTGCTCCTTCGTCCGGTAAGGCATGAGGGGTGTGCCGCTGTCTCATTCATCCCACTACCCCATCGGACCACAGGTCACACGTATCACGGGTAGCCACGCAGGAGGCGGCGGCGGATCCAGGCCCACTCCGCTACCTGATGGCCAGACTGCGTGCGGTGTGGCGGATGTGCCTGCCGTCGAGCCGTTTGCTCAATGCCGTCGCTGGGATGAGTTGATCCTCGACACGTAACCACGAATCCCGACCGTCGGCGTAACCGAGTTCGTAGGTGACCTGACCCAGCCAGGCGCCCTCGGCGGTGCGCCACCACCGATACAGCTCACCACGGGCCTGCCCAGCCCAGCCCAATCCGTCCCCGACGGTGCGCCGACGGCCATCCCCGGGACGCGGGTACAGCAGTTCCAGATGAACCCAGACCGGAGTCGTCGGCACCACTGGCCCCGGGCGCGGTATGTCGGACTTCATCGGGCCAAGAGCCACGGCACACCCTCCCGCACAGGGGTCGACGGATTCGACCCTGGACGCGGGGGAGCGCGTACCACCACAGGATAAGCAGTCCGCCTCGCCGTTGGACAGGTGCGAGTCACGGCGTGCGCGAGGACCTCGATGCGGTCCCGGTCAGCGGATCGGACCTCCGTCGATATCCAGAAGATCACGCTCCGTGCATGAACAATTACTTTGAGAATACAGGCAAGGGTGTTCTTGACAGATCTTGTCCATTGGCGCGAAGCTGATCAGTGACCGAGGGTAGGGGGACGAATGCGGTTCGATATCGTGCAGGCTGATCGCCGGTGGGCGAAGTCCAGACGCTGACCCTGGGTCTCATTGCTGGGGTCGCTATCTTTCTCGGGTTACCGCTGGGCCGGCTGCGGAGCCCCCGCCACAGTCGCACCATGCCGGGCACGCGAGTATTTCTCAACGCCGTCGCGCTCGGCATTCTGATCTTTATAGTGTGGGACTTGCTGACCCACGCATGGGGGATGATCGGCGCCACGCTGGGCAAAGTGCAGGATGGATCCGGCGGCGTGGGTCCCGTGATCGGGCTCGGCGCCCTGTGTTTTGCCGGGTTGGGCGTGGGGTTGTTGAGTCTGGCTGCCTACGAGCGCTGGATTACCGGGGATAGCGAGCAACCCAGGTCCCTGGGTCCTGGTGCGATGGCCGCCGACGAACTGTCCATCCGCGCCACTGGGTCCTGGACAGCAGCGCACCGGCTCGCGCTGCTGACCGCCGTGGGAATCGGCTTACACAACTTCGGCGAGGGCCTCGCGGTGGGGAGCAGCGCGGCCCAAGGCGAGATCGCGCTGGCCGCCCTGCTGGTGATCGGGTTCACCCTGCAGAACGCCGCTGAGGGATTCGGGATCGTGGCTCCGCTCGCCGCTGACGATGAACGGGCTGAATGGCGATTCCTGCTGCTGCTGGGCCTGATCGGTGGTGTCCCCACCGTGCTGGGAACCGCGGTCGGCCACGAATTGATTAACGACGCAGTCAGCATGGTTTTCCTGACCTTGGCCGCCGGCTCGATCCTCTACGTGATCATCCACCTCGTCGCGATCGTCCTCAACGGCGGCCACCGGCACCTGCTTTATTGGGGTGTGTGGGCAGGCTTGGTCGGCGGCTTCGTCACCGACATGCTGCTCACCGCCGGAGGCGCCTAGCCTCGGTGTGGAGGGTGAAATGAGTCGGGCTGCCGCGTGTCACAGCCCTACCTGCGCCGAGTTCGATATCAGGGCTGCGTGGGTGGCTTCGGACAGCCCTGCTGTCGAATTCGGCGACAGGAGAGCCGAGGCTCTCGAGGTCACGATCCGGGCTTGCCGGGCATCAGGTGAGCCAGAGGGATAAAACTCTGCAGTCGTGACGAGAATCCAGCCGCGCGAGCCGTCGACAAGGTCCCGAGGCTTCCCCGCGGACCTGGCGGCGGTGGGGAGCGCCGCGTCGCTCGTCGTGGTAGCGGCGGTGGTGGGCATCTGGCTGCTGCAAGAAGGGGTGCCGCTGCACGTGGACGCCCCGCCACTGGGCGCGCAGTGGGTGCCGCACGTTGGGCCGGGAACGTTTCCCGCGGTTGTCCTCGCGATGCTCGTCATCCTGCGCGGACCCGAGCTGGCCGCTCGCCTGCGCTGGCGACTGCTGCTCGGCATCTCGGCGGTCGTGGCGTTGGCTTGGACGATGAGCCTGGCCCTGGTCGACGGGTGGCAACGTGGGGTCGCTGACCGGCTGGCTACCGACACTGAATACCTGCACGACGTCCCGAAGGTCAGCGACATCGGTGCGATGCTGCGGATCTTCGCCGAGCGGATACCTGGTCTGCAGCCTGAGTCCTGGACCACCCACGTTGCTGGTCATCCACCCGGCGCGCTGCTGGTCTTCGTCGGCCTGGATCGGATCGGGTTGCCCGGGGGAGTGCCGGCGGCGTTGCTGTGCGTGCTGGTCGGGTCGACGGCCGGGATCGCAGTGGCGGTCACGCTACGGGCGCT
>JBGSWT010000665.1:0-1743 GCA_041751815.1 Pseudonocardiaceae bacterium | reverse complement strand
GCCCAGCCCGTCGGCTGCAGTCATCACGGCCTGCACGATACGGGTCGACCGATCGGTGCGGTGATGCTCGACGTAGCGCGCGAAGTGCGGCGAGGCGGCCCGGGAATCAGCGGGAGTGCCGTTGCGGTACTTGCCGGTGAGTACCCCACGGGCCAGCGGCGCCCAGGGCAGCAGGCCCACCCCGTGGTACGCCGCCGCCGGCGCCAGCTCACGTTCCACCCCCCGCTCCAGCAGCGAGTACTCCACCTGGGTGGACACCAGCGGGACGTCGCAGCCGGTCTTGGCGGTGGCCAGCTGCCAGCCGGTGTAGTTGGACACCCCGACGTAGCGCACCTTGCCTGAGCGCACCGCATCGGTCACCGCGGACAGCGTCTCGTCCAGCGGCACCGTCGGATCCCAGGCGTGCAGCTGCCACAGGTCGACGTGGTCGGTGCGAAGCCGGCGCAGGGAGCCTTCCAACGCCGACAGCAGCGCCGCGCGGGACGCACCACCACCGAATGGCCCGTCATCGCGGCGCGCCACCGCCTTGGTGGCCAGCACCACCTCATCTCGGGGGATGACGTCGGCCAGCAGCTCACCAAGGATCCGCTCCGACTCACCCGCGCTGTAGACGTCTGCGGTGTCCACCAGCGTGCCGCCGGCATCGACGAACGCGACCAGCTGGGTGGCGGCCTCCTCGGCGTCGGTGTCTCGACCCCACGTCATGGTGCCCAGCGCAAGCCGGGATACCCGTAGCCCGCTGCGGCCGAGGAGACGCTGTTGCACAGCGTGCACGCTAGCGCCTGCTGATGCCGGCACCGGGACCCGTAGGGTGCACCCGCGTGAGCTGGCTGCAAGCCCTGGTCCTGGGACTCGTTCAGGGCCTTACCGAGTTCCTCCCGATCTCCTCGTCAGGGCACCTGCGGATCGTCTCGGAGATCTTCTTCGGCGACGATGCCGGCGCAGCGTTCACCGCGGTTACCCAGCTGGGTACCGAGGCCGCAGTGCTGATCTACTTCGCCCGCGACATCGGCCACCTGGTGGTGACCTGGTTCCGCGGGTTTCGCTCGGCGCAGGTCCGCGCCACCCCGGATTACCGGATCGCCTGGCTGGTGATCATCGGCACGATCCCGATCGGCGTGCTGGGCTTCCTTTTCGAAGATCAGATCCAGACCTCGGGACGCAACCTGTGGGTCATCGCCACCACCTTGATCGTGTTCGGGCTGGTGCTGGCCGCCGCTGAGCATTACGGCCAGCAGCGACGCCCGCTGCAGCAGCTGACCGTCACCGACGGGGTGGTGATGGGTCTGGCCCAAGCCATGGCGCTGGTGCCCGGGGTATCCCGCTCGGGCGGGACGATCAGTGCCGGCCTTTTCCTTGGGCTGACCCGGCCCACTGCGGTGCGCTATTCATTCCTGCTCGCCATCCCCGCTGTCATCGCCGCGGGGTTGTTCCAGATCCCCGACGTCTTCGCGGTCGGCGGACCCGGCCTGCAGCCCTCGGTGGCCCAGATGGTGGTTGCCACCCTGCTCGCGGCGGCGGTGGGCTATGCCGCGATCGCGTGGCTGCTGCGCTACGTCGAGCGGCACAGCGTCTACCTGTTCGTCTGGTACCGGCTGGCCCTGGGAATCCTCGTGCTGGCGCTGCTGGCCACCGGGACGATCAGCGCAACCTGACGGGTCACGACCACAGCGGTGCGTAGGGTGGCGGGGTGGGCACCCTGATCCTGCTGCGACATGGCCGGTCCACGGCGAACAACGCGGG
>JBGSWT010000664.1:0-1556 GCA_041751815.1 Pseudonocardiaceae bacterium | reverse complement strand
GTGCGGCTGCGATTCGGGCTCACCGACGGCCAACCACGCACGCTCGATGAGATCGGCCAGGTCTACGGGGTGACCCGGGAGCGGATCCGCCAGATCGAGTCCAAGACGATGGCCAAGCTACGCCACCCCTCCCGCTCCCAGGGCCTGCGCGATTACCTGAACTGACAACGCAACCCCTCTTAAGGAGGCGCAGTATGAACAACCACACCATCGCAATCGAGAGAGTTTCGTCAGATTATCAGGCTGAATGCTCGTGTGGCTGGGTGAGCAATCGGGCGTGGTTGGAAGCCACTGTTCGTCGCGTCGCGGAGAACCACATGTCAGCGGCGATCATCCCGTCAACAGCATAGAACGCAACCTGTTAATCGCAACCCCAAACTACCGCCCGCTGCGGGTGGTCGCCTCGGCGCTGCCGGGGTGTTGAACGACTGAATAGATGAGGACACATGTACATCGTTGGCTACATCGCAACAATCCTGGCAGCGATCTTGGTCATTGGCGTGATCACTCTCGCAGTGATTTCGGTCCCAGATGTCCGTCGCTACCTGCGGATCCGCAACATGTGAGCGGCGAGCCGGCGACCCGTGGCGTGCTGTTCAGCGGAGTCCGAGCCGAAGCGCGCCGGCGGCTTCCGCGGTAGCTTCTCGAAAGCGGCGCCCGAGCCCCAGGAAGTTCACGTAGCCGTGGATCAGGTCCGGCTGACGGCTCAAGGCCGTCGCCACGCCGGCCTCTCGCAGCCGCTTCGCATACGCCTCACCCTCGTCCCGCAGCGGGTCGAAGCCAGCGGTCGCGATGTATGCAGGCAACTTCGCGGTGGCCGCTTGGACGACGATCTGGAGGGGTACTGACATTCGTTCCTCCATATCGTGCTGGCGCCTGACTTTGGACATGGGACCCGGTGGCGTGATTCAGCGGGCCGTCCAGCCGCCGTCCATCGATAGCGACGAGCCGGTGATCGAGGATGAGGCCGGTCCGTAGAGCACCGCCGCGACCTCGGCGACCTCGTCGGGTTCGATGAGTCGCTTCACCGCCACCGGGGTGAGCATGATCTGCTCGATGACGGTGTCCGGGCCGATGCCGTGCGTGCGGGCCTGGTCGGCGATCTGCTTCTCGACCAGCGCGGTGCGTACGTAGGCGGGGTTGATGCAGTTGCTCGTGACGCCGTGCGAGGCGCCCTCCAGGGCGATGACCTTCGACAGCCCCTCGAGGCCGTGCTTGGCGCTGACGTAAGCCGCCTTGAACGGGCTGGCCCGCAGCCCGTGCGCACTGGAGATGTTGATGATCCGGCCCCAGCCGCGGCCGTACATGTGCGGAAGGGTGCGCCGAGCCAGCCGGAACGGGGCTTCCAGCATTACCCGCAGGATCAACGAGAACCGGTCGGGATCGAACTCGGGCACGGGGGCGACGTGCTGCAGGCCCGCGTTGTTGACCAGCACGTCGACCTCGGCAGGCAGCGCGTCCACCGCCTCGAGATCGGACAGGTCGCAGGGCACCGGCTCAATGCCGGTCACCTCGTCGGCGAGGATCTTGAGCGCTGCCTCGTCGCGGTCCACGGC
>JBGSWT010000663.1:0-4265 GCA_041751815.1 Pseudonocardiaceae bacterium | reverse complement strand
GCGCACCGGGCCGGGCTGACCGACGTGATCATCCCGAAGCGCAACGAGCCCGACCTCGACGACCTGCCGGAGTCCGTCCGCGGGCAGCTGCGGGTGCACCCGGTGGCCGACGTGGACGAGGTGCTCGAGCTCGCCCTCGAGCCGGCACCGGTGGCCGCCGCCGCCTGAGGCCGGGGTCGCCCCACGAGAGCACTCACAGCCTCGCGTGACGCGAGGCTGTGAGTGCTCACCCGGCGAGTTCGGCGGCTCGGCGGAGCAGTGGGTCGTACACGGTGGGATCGTCGCTGTCGATCACGGGAAAGCCCACTCCGAAGTCGCCGTTGACCCACCGAACGGTGATCCCGGGATTGGCCGAGCTCGTACCGTCGCGCAGGAAGACGTGCGGGCTGCACCGCACCCGTTCCGCACGCGCGGACTCGAACTGAGCCATCACCGCGGAACGGGCCGATCCGCTGTCGAGGACGGCCGCCAGCTCGTTGACCTCCACCACGCGGGTCTCGGTCGCCACGTCGAGGATGACGTGGCGCATGGAGATGCACCTGCTGTCCGCCCAGAAGGCCCGGCGTAGGCCGCGATCCAGTGCCTCGCTGGCCAGCCAACCCTGGGCCTTCGCCGCCTGAACCGCTTCCATCGGAGGCAGCGTCGTGACCGGATAGGTCCAGTCCGGACCCCGCCACAACTGCCAACCCGCCGCCGGTGCCAGCGCACCCACCACCGAGATCTCCGAGTCGACCCCCGGACGGTCGTTGACGGACCGGTTGAACAGTTCCAGCGGAAACGCTCGGTGATCGAACCAGATCCGCCCGGCCAACCCGAGCCGGCGCCGGGCTTCGTGCAGCCGGTGCATGGCCAGGTGAGCGAACGAGCAGTTCAGGTCGGAGTACACCACGACGGTGTCGGCGGAGTACGGCAGGCGTGGATCGCGACCGGCAGCGGTGGTGTCAACCGTCATGGACGTTCCTCATCATGGTGTACCGGTCAGCTCGCAGCGATACCCTGGGTGCCCAGCGGCAGTCCCCCAGCACCGGGTACAGCGGTGAGGCTTCCGTCCGGCTCGATCCGGAACCCGCTGACGGTCAGCTCGCTGAGACCGCCGGTGAGCACGTACAGGAACTGGTCGTCGCTGCTCACGGTGCTGTCGACAGGAAAACTGGAGCTGGAGTCGCCGGTGACAGCCGTGCGACCGTCGGGATCCAGCAGGCTCAGTGCACCGTCGGAACCGATGCGGTAGCCCGAGACCGAGCCGCTGCCGGTGTTCGACGTGTAGGCATAGCGCGGATCGACAGTGCTGTTCGTCACCACCCAGCAGGATGCTTGCTGGGTCGTGGACACCGAGCCACTGACCACCTCGAGGGTGCCGTCCTTGGCGACCCGGTAGGACGAGGTTGCGCCGGAGGCCTCGGAGACGATCAAGAGGTCCACACCCGCGAAGGTGAAGCCGAACGGTACGGGGCCGGAGGACTCGTTCAGCACCGGTGGACAGGCGCGCCCCTCCTCGTCAACGGGGAACACATCGATCACATCCGTCCCCTTCTCGGTCACCACGAGACAACTCCCGTCAGGGGTGAAACCCACCTGAGCAGGATCCGCGGGACTGTCCCCTCCGATCAGCTGTTGGGTGGAGCCTGCCAGGGCCGACAGCTTCCCGTGGGCGTCCACGGTGAATCCGGTGATCGTCTCGTCCGTGCTGTTGAGCACGTAGAGCAGGTGTTCGTGGACGGTCAGGCTGACCGGTCGCACACCTCCCGAGGAGACCCGGTCGACCGGTGTCAGCCCGGTTCCGTCGACGGCAAGCACCGAGACCTCGTTGCTACCGGCGTCCACCGCGAACAGGAAGCGGCCGTCCTTGCCCAGGATCAGCGCGCCCTGCGACGTCAACGGATCAGCCGGAGACGTTCCCCCGGCACCGAGCCCTCCCGTCGGGACCGTTCCGGTCTCGGTCAGGGTCCCGTCGGCTGCCCGGTCGAAGACCGTCACCGCGTTGCCGGCATCCTGGTTGGTCATGACGTGTACTGCCCGCCCTTGCGGCGGGTAGTACACGCCTTCAGCTTTGGCTGCCATCGCCACTCCCTAGCTCGCGGGTCACACTGACCCAGGTTCCCTCGCAACAGTGAGGTCTGGTAAGCAGAACCGTGGCGAAGCTGTGTTGATACAGCCCCCACTCTCCGGGGTGAACCCACCGCCGACGTGTCACGGCGAGTGCCGTCGTACCAGCTGGCGAAGGGGCAGGACATGGCGGAGATCTACCCGCCGATCGAGCCGTACGACCAGGGGATGCTCGACGTCGGTGAGGGGAACCTCGTGTACTGGGAGACCTGCGGCGACCCGGACGGCAAGCCAGCCCTGGTCGTGCACGGCGGCCCGGGCACGGGATGCTCGACGGGCATGCGCCGACCTTTCGATCCGGACCGCTATCGGGTCGTGCTGTTCGACCAGCGCGGATGCGGGCGCAGCACCCCGCACGCGAGTGCTCCCGCCACGGACATGAGCTGCAACACCACCGGGCACCTGCTCGCCGACATGGAGCGGCTGCGCGAGCACCTCGGTATCGACCGCTGGCTCCTGCACGGTGGTTCCTGGGGGTCCACACTGATCCTCGCCTACGCCGAGCGACACCCGCACCGCGTGTCGGAGATCGTGATCTCCGGCGTCACCACCACCCGACGCTCGGAGATCGACTGGCTCTACCGGGGCGTCGCCCGCTTCTTCCCCGAGGAATGGGGGCGGTTCCGGGCCGACGTCCCCGAAACCGAACGCGAGGGCGACCTCGTTGCCGCCTACGCGCGCCGGATGGAAGACCCCGACCCACTGGTGCGGGCCCAGGCAGCGAAAACCTGGGGTGCGTGGGAAGACACGATCCTCTCGCTGGAGCCGAACGGGAAACCGAACGCCTACAGTGACCGCCCCTCGGCCGACCTGCTGGCACTTGTCCGCATCTGCGCGCACTACTTCGCCCACGGCGCCTGGCTGGAGGAAGGCGCCCTGCTGCGCCACGCCGGACGCCTGGCCGGCATCCCGGGCGTGCTGATCCACGGCCGCCTCGACCTGAGCTGCCCGCTGGACACCGCGTGGGAGCTCGCCCACACCTGGCCCGACGCGGAGCTCGTCACCCTCGCCGACTCCGGGCACCAGGGCAACCACACGATGCGCGAACGGATACTCCGCGCGCTCGACGCGTTCGCCCGGCAATGAACCGTCATCAGACTTCCGTGATCTCGGTTGAACGACACCCTCGCGGCGGATTCATCCCCTGCTGAGTCGTGGGTCAGCCTCGATCGGCAACCCCTCCACCCTCTCCAGGAACTCCTGCACCGCCGGCACCTTGACATGTGGCGTCAGTTGCTGGATGAGGTCGCAGAGGCGAGCAACATTGAGAGCTGAGGCCTGGTTCTCAGCCAGGTGGACCGCTTCGATGCCTTTGCCGGCGGCAGCCTCCAGATCCCGCTGCTTACCTGGGCGGACCAACGCCTCGACAAGATGGGTCAGGTAGTACACCCCTGTCACGGTCAAAAGGGGCGTCGAACATGATGATGCCCTGCTCGAGCATGGTCGCTGCCTGGTCGGCCCGGCCCAGCTGCAGTAGGCACTCCCCGGCGCTGGTTGTGATCTCTGCCGGACGGACCCAGTACAGGTACGGCGGGTCATTGTCGGTTCCAGGCTGTTCGATGAGACTGCGGGCCCGGGAGACCGCCGCAGCGCAGGCCGAGGCGTCGTTCACGACCGCGAAGGCATGGGCCTGCTGACTGTAGAGCTGAGCGAGCAGGCGTGAGGTCTGTCGCCCTCGCGTGCCGGCCACCGCGGTCTCGACGAGCGTCACAGCCTCGGCAGGTTGCCCCTGGTAGGTGGCCTGGTAAGCCATCTCGCCCATGATGTGGGCGCCGAGCGGCCGGTCGTCGACAACATGCGCGGCGCGTAGGGCCGCGATGTTGTAGCGCTGCGCCAGCCCATGCTGGGCCATGTCAAAACCGCACCATCCCACGAGCCGTCCGAGCTCGGCGAGCGCACGGTAGAGCTTGCGGCCGGTGGCGGCGTTGTAGGAGGCTTGATCCAGAAGCTCGGCGACCCAGCTGAAGTGATATCGAGCAGGCGACAGCACGTCGCCACCACCGCCCGTATCGTGCATCGCATTGAGCCTCTCCGAGTAACTGATCGCCACGGTGTGTGATCATATGTTGTGGATCATGTGGTTCGTCCGTTCTCGTGGTGGAGCAGGACCAGCGCGGCCGCGACGATCCGGCCGATCCGCCAGGGGCAGCCACGGTAGC
>JBGSWT010000662.1:0-1999 GCA_041751815.1 Pseudonocardiaceae bacterium | reverse complement strand
GCCGAGCCCCATCCGCCGGAAGACGTCCGTGATCACCCCTGTCGGTCGAGAGCGAGCACCGTGCGCGGATGCGACATCCGACGGTGGCGGGCCGCCTGCGTCGTGGTCGGTGCGCTCCACGGGCACCGCAGATGGTGGCTCTGGGTGGGTCACCGCTACCTCCTCATCCCATCTGATGACGGAACTGGCTGTCCTGACTGATCTGTTACTGAACGTACGTCTGTTACGGTAACTCACATGTGGTGTTAGGGGAACCCCGGCGCTCGCTACGGTGGGCGCATCCGATCACGGGCAGCACCGGATGGAGGGGAGGGTCCATGCCGCCGCCGTCACCGACCGTGGCAAGCTGGGAGCTCAGTCTGCGGTTGCGCCAACGCCGGGAGCAGCTGGGCATCGAGGTCGAGACCATCACGGACCAGCTCGGCTTCACCCGCAACTACTGGTCGGCGGTGGAGAACAAGCGCAGGATCCTCACCGCCGACAAGCTGCAGCAGGTCTTCGACGTGCTTGAGTACGACGACGAGGAGCGTTCGGAGCTGATCGCGCTGCGCGAGGCGGCCAAGCAACGCGGCTGGTGGTCGGGCTACTCGGCGCTGTTCAGCGACGAGCTGCTGCGCTACTACGGTCTGGAGCACGGCGCGCAGAGCATCCACACCTACGAGAGCCTGCTGATCCCCGGCCTGCTGCAGACGCCGGACTACGCCCGCGCGCTGATGGCAGCCGACATCTCGGTCCGTCCAGTGGAGATTGACCAGCGGATCGAAGTG
Source organism: Pseudonocardiaceae bacterium (assembly GCA_041751815.1). Lineage (GTDB taxonomy): Bacteria > Actinomycetota > Actinomycetes > Mycobacteriales > Pseudonocardiaceae. Next base: position 1,232 of record JBGSWT010000662.1, on the reverse strand, counting down.
CGGCTGCGCCGCCAGGAGCGGCTGTCCGGTGAGGACCCGCTGCAGCTGACCGCCGTCATCAGCGAGGCTGCGCTGCTCCAGCAGATCGGCGGTCCGCTGGTTCTGCGCGAGCAGTTGCGTCACGTGGCCGCCGTGGCGGCCGACCACCCCGCTACCATCGAGCTCCGGGTGATCCCGTTCTCTGCTCCGGCCTGCGGCGTGTTTGGAGCCTCGACCTTCCACCTGATCGACTTCGCCAGCACCCGGCTGCCTACCTTGGCCTGGCAGGAGACCGCCACTGCGATGGGCGTCCTGGACAAGGACATGCAGGTGCGGGAGCTACACTTCACCCACGCGGAGGCTCTGCAACAGTGCCTGAGCACGGAAGACTCACTGCAACTGGTGAACGAGCACGTCAGGACGATGGAATGATCACGGCATCCGGGCCTCCGGTGGGTGCGTCGCACCGGAGCGAGTGGTTCAAGAGCAGCGCCAGCAACGGCGGCGGGACGTGCGTCGAGGTGCGTTTCCACGGCGACCTCGTCTCCATCCGCGACAGCAAGTACCGCCGCGACCCGGCCAACGACCCCTGCTGCGAACCGATCCTCACGGTCACCGCCGAGCAGTGGACGGCCTTCCTCGCCGACCTCACCGGCCCCGGCATCCCTGCCACCGACAGCCCACTGATCGTCGAGAGCGGCCCGACCGGCCCGCTGCTACGCACCACCTACCAAGACACGGTCCTGCACTTCACCCAGGCCGAGTGGCAAAGCTTCCTCACCGGCGTGCACGCCCACGAGTTCGACCACCCCAGGCGCATGCATCCTGCGTCGGCCTGATCACCAGAATACGATCGAGCGGCGCGATGCTGGGCTCTGTGTCGAATGGGACACCGGATCTTCGCCGTCGAGCAGTGTGATGCGGTGTGCCGGTCCATTCCGTTCTACGTGGCGCAGGTGTCCTCGTACTCCAGTCCTTGAATGTAGCGGCTCCATTCTTCTTGGTTGAGTCCACGCTGGGTGAGTGAACAAGCATATTCTTTCGCGTGCCATCGGATGCTGTTGAGGCTGGTAAGGTCCCACAGCCGCACGGTGGCGTCGTCGCTGGCGGTGGCGAGGGTGTGGCCGTCGGGGGCGAACGCCACCGAGGTCACCGCGCCGGTGTGGCCGGTGAGGGGGTCGGTGAGGTCCCACAGCCGCACCGTCTCATCGTCGCTGGCGGTGGCGAGGGTGTGGCCGTCGGGGGCGAACGCC
>JBGSWT010000661.1:0-2275 GCA_041751815.1 Pseudonocardiaceae bacterium | reverse complement strand
TCGCCGCGGTGGGTGTCGTGGTCGCAGATCGAGCGCAGATACCAACTCACCGGGTCACCCCGGTGAGTGACTGGCATGACTGGCACTGGTCACGCTCGGGCATGGTGAGGCTCGCGGCGAGCACCTGCGCTCCGCAGACGGCGACGTAGCGCCCACCGGCACGACGACCCGCGGCGACCGACTCATCTGTCACCAGGTGCGCGGTGCCGGTCGTGGCGTCGGTCATCGCGAGGGGACGAGGCGACGCGGTGACGGGGGTCCGTGCCGCCCGGGTGGTAACCCTGCGACGCCTGCCTGCCATCGCGCTCTCCCACCTTCGCGGGTAGTGGCGTCGCCCGGTCTTGCCAGGGGCAGCGGGCCGGGCGGCTCATACGACCTCACGTCCTACCGTGCAAAGTACCGTGCACTAAGAGAGAAGAGTACCGATCGGTTTGTTTGGCAACCGTGTTCATCATCACAGCCCCCGTGCGCGGAAGGCCGTGGATTGGCACGGCACACGGTGCAAACTCTGCCGCTGTGCCGAACGGGTGCCTAAACGAGGCGTGCGCAGGTGCTGTGAACCCGGTTTGCGCAGCTCACAAGGCCGGAGTAGGTGGCGACTGCGCCGCCCACGCGCGGTACGGCATCGATCTCAATACCGTCCCCGCTCTGCTCTTCTGATCAACGCCGCATGCCCTCAGCGGGGCCACAAGCGCGAGTTGTGCCCGCCCATGAGTGGCCCGGGAGGCTCCGGTGTTTTTCCGGAGCTCACCGTGCCCGTGGAGGAGACGAGCGCGCCGGCACCAAAACGGGCTCATGACGGCCTGAGTCAGGTCGTGCCGGTCTCTTAGGGCGGTAGCGCGGGTTCAAATCCCGTCGGGGCTACATCATCTGGTCTGCGGAGGCCAATGAGGCTCACCCTGTCAGGTCAGTCGACGGCGGCCGACCAGCTCGACCAATGTGTGACGTCGATCGCTACCACCGCGCCACGCGATGGTAACCAGCGATACTGCGGATAGCGCGGCTTAGTGTTGCCAATTTCATGCACTAAGCGGCGTGCAGAGTGCCGGGCTTGTCCTCCTGGTGTCCTGGGCTCGCCTCACCGGCCCTGGCTGTGTCGCCGCGGCGAGTTTGACCGGCCAGGGTGGCCCTCCTTGGGGCAGGGATGCGCCGGTAACGGTGTACCAGCTCGGCCCAGAGCGCGGCGACCGTTTTCGCGTCTCCCAGACTATCGAGCTTCGGGGACCAATTGATATAGCGACGCCCCTTGTCGTCGGTAGATTGATAGGGCAATTGCAGGCTGTCGTCGTGGTCCCCGTAGAAGGATTCAAAGACGATGTAAACTCGCCAGCCCACGTTGGGCTCGAACTCAATCGAGAAGCCGTAGTCAGCTAGGCCGTCCCGCGTCCGGTAATCTAATACGGCCATGGTTTCCCCTTTCATGACGCCGTGACTGTGAGGAGCAGAAGGGCGATGCACCTCGGCGATCCTTCGCGCCACCCTGGTGCAGCGTGATGGGCAACAGGCGGATCCGGTACGTAGATCATGGTCGCAGACTCCTCCGGTGCATGTCGTTCACACCCGTCGGAGAGATTTCCTCACCAGGCGTCCCCGCCGCGAGCTGGGAAGACCACGATTCCTCGGCGCGGAACCTCACCGGCGACGGCCTGATCGCTTCCGGTGGAAACCGACGAATCCGACCATCGTCTCGGGAACATTCGCCGCTACCGTGTATAAAGGTGGCCTAGAAAGGTGAGATGGCCATGTCGCCGAAGCCAGGTAGCAAGGCGTACCGCGATCAGCAGCGGGAACGCCTCGCCCGGCTCGGTGTGGACGGCCATCAACTCATCGAGCCGTTGGTGGCCGACTTGATGCGCTGCGGATACCGGCCACGCGAGGCCTGGAGGTTCGCCTGGGAACTCACCCAAGGCGAGGTCGCGGCGCTGTTCAACCAGATCAGGGGCGACTCGAGCATTCGCATGCGCGGCAGTCGTATCTGTGAGTACGAAAAGTGGCCGATGGGAGGCGTCCGGCCGTCGGTGCGGGCACTGGAGATTCTGGCGACCATCTATAAGACCACCTGGAATCGGCTGGTGGACGTCAACGATCTGGAGGCAATGCCCGCCCGCGACCGGCAGGCGTTCCTGGACCTCAGCGCTCCACGCTCCGCCGATTCGCTGGACATACGCCTACCGCGGCAGCGAAGTGGTCCGCACGGTGGTGGTGACCCGCTGGTTGATCGGCCGGTCATCTCCGAGCGGTCGGGCGGCGGGCTGCCTGGTGAGGTCACGCACTT
>JBGSWT010000660.1:0-2536 GCA_041751815.1 Pseudonocardiaceae bacterium | reverse complement strand
ATTCACCTCGCGCACCGACGCCCCCCGCGTCGAGGTGGTGCAGCTGTTGGTGCACGGCGCCGATTCGCGCACCGTCGAGCAGATGTGCTCCTACGCCCGAGCGCTCGCCGAAGTCGTCGTCCCCCGACTGCCGCGCTGACTTCGCCGGCCGAAGAGCGGACCGGCGCAACCCGACTCCCGGGCTTGGAGAACCGTGGACGGTCAGGAGCGGGCGCGCTGCTTGATGCGGGAGGTGAGCTCCTGCACCTGGTCGTAGGTGCGGCGGCGTTCGGCCATCTCCTTGCGGATCTTGCGGTCCGCGTGCATCACGGTGGTGTGGTCGCGGCCGCCGAAGGTCTGCCCGATCCGGGGTAGCGACAGGTCGGTCAGCTCCCGGCACAGGTACATGGAGATCTGCCGGGCCTGGGCGAGGTGCTTGGTCTTGCCGGGTCCGCACAGGTCTTCGATGGTCACGCCGAAGAACTCAGCGGTCACCGCCATGATGTTGGGTGCACCGATCTCGTGTGCCTGGTCGTCGGGGATGAGGTCGCGCAGCACGATCTCGGCGAGCTGGTTGTCGACCGGTTGGCGGTTCAGGGATGCGAACGCGGTGACGCGGATCAGTGCCCCCTCCAGCTCGCGGATGTTGCGCTCGATCCGGGCGGCGATGAACTCCAGCACCTCATCTGGTGCGGCCAACCGGTCACCGGCGGCCTTCTTGCGCAGGATGGCGATCCGGGTCTCCAGCTCGGGCGGCTGGATGTCGGTGATGAGTCCCCATTCGAAGCGGGTACGCAACCGGTCTTCCAAGGTGCCCAACCCTTTGGGTGGGCGGTCGGAGGAGATCACGATCTGCTTGTTCGCGTTGTGCAGGGTGTTGAAGGTGTGGAAGAACTCCTCCTGGGTGCCTTCCTTGCCTTCCAGGAACTGGATGTCGTCCACCAGCAGCACGTCGACGTCGCGGTAGCGGCGCTGGAAGGCCACCTTGCGGTCGTCGCGCAGCGAGTTGATGAAGTCGTTGGTGAACTCCTCGGTGGAGACATACCGCACCCGCATGCCAGGGAACAGCCGCTGCGCGTAGTGCCCAACAGCGTGCAGCAGGTGTGTCTTGCCCAACCCCGACTCGCCCCAGATGAACAGCGGGTTGTAGGCGCGCGCCGGTGCCTCGGCCACGGCCACGGCAGCTGCGTGCGCGAACCGGTTGGAGGCGCCGATGACGAAGGTGTCAAAGGTGTACTTCTCGTTGAGCTTGGTCTGAGAGCTCGAGCGTCGGGTCGGCGCCGCGGCGGTCGAACCGGCTGCGCCGGTCACGGTGGGCCAGATCTCGTGCACGGTGGCCAACGCGGCGTCCTCCTCGCTCAACTCACCGGGGTCGGATCGCGCCCCGGCAGAACCCAGGGGTGCGGGTGCCGATTCGGAGTTACCAGGCACACCGGCGCGGTGATCCGGGGCGGTGTGCCTGGTAACTCCGTCAACTGCCCAGGCCGCCAACGGCAGCTCCGCCGGCACCGGCAGTGGATGGTCAACCTTCACCGCCAGCGAGACCTCCCGACCAAGGTGCCGGGACAGTGCCGCACTGATTGGTTGACGGAGTACGCGCTCGATGGCGTCCTTGGCGAAGTCGCTGGGCGCGGCCAGCAGCGCCGTGCCATCCAACATACCGATCGGGCGGGTGACCCGCATCCACGCGCGCTGCTGCGGCGACAGTGTGCCGGTGGAGAGCTCTCGGACAACCTCGTTCCATACCTGGCCGAGGTCGGTTTGCCGCTCTGGCACCGCGCTGACTCCCCTTCGGCCGGTGATGGACTTTCAGGTCGTGGACTTCAGGAGCGCCGAGCGTCCACAAGGTTGTCCACAGCTGTGCATGAACGGTTACCAGAAGCGATCGGCGCACTCCCCAAATCCCCGACGTGTCAGCCCGTGGGCCGTCCTCGGCCTGTCTGCCGGCGCTGCAAGAGCAGGCACATTGACCAGTCTCTGCCGCTGCCACAAGAACACCGGGATAGCAAGCATCACCGGAGTAACGGCGTGTCGGCCCTACGGTGACGCGAGACGCTCGTTTTGACGGCACCGGTCTCGCCCGCTTAGGCTCGCGAGGTCTCCCGCCCACCGGCGGGTACTCTGGTGTGTTCTCGTCACTGTGCTCTCGCCAAGACCCGTTGGGGTTGCGCGCCGTGTGGGACCCGCTCGAAGTAGTTCCGCCGGTGCCGGCAGGGGATGACCGACGCCCGCAGTTCCCCACAGCTGCGGCTCTGAACAGCTGCGATCCTGAATATCAGCGAACCTGCACAATGAGAACCGAGCAACGAGCACCGGGAGAACGACAGCCGTGAGCAAGGGCAAGCGCACGTTCCAGCCGAACAACCGTCGCCGCGCAAGGACTCACGGGTTCCGGTTGCGCATGCGCACCCGTGCCGGGCGGGCCATCGTGGCTGCGCGGCGCCGCAAGGGTCGCATCGAATTGTCGGCCTGAGTTCTTCCGCTCGCGGAACTCCCCTCCCTTGCTCCCTGCTGCCGCCCGACTGACCCGTCGCGACGACTTCGCGACGGCGGTGAA
>JBGSWT010000659.1:0-5602 GCA_041751815.1 Pseudonocardiaceae bacterium | reverse complement strand
CGCCGACGGCCTGCGACTCGACGTAGGCGGGCAGCGAGATCTGTTGGTACTCCGTGAGCGGGGTGTCGATGACGCGTGTCCTCGACCACGACTTGCCGGCCGCGGTGCTTACCGCGATCCGCCGCATCCAGGGGCTCGTGCGCACGGACCGCTCCGGCCGGGCCGTGCCCTCCCGAAACGCTTGCACCGTGGCGTCCTCGGCCGGCACGGCGTAGGTGGGCAGGCACTCCAGCCGGTAGGCGGTGTGCGTGAAGGTGTCGAAGAGCGCGTCGAAGTCCTCCGGGGTCATCGAGGGAGCTGGGCGACGAGATGCGCCCAGGTCGCAGCCGGGATCTGGACGTCCAGCTCCCGCGTCGGGTCGGCCGTGTCGTAGCCCCGCACGATCACGTTGCCGGTGTTGTCGTCCACGAAGAAGGTCGGGCAGTTGCCATCCCAACAGTCACCGTGGGCGAGCAGACGGTAGTTCATCGGTGGTCCCTCCAGACACGCAGTGACTCGGATTGAACCGGTCCATCATCAGGTCAGTTTTCCTCCGGGTCAAGCTGCGGGGCTTGCGCGCGCACCCATCGTTGACTCATAGTGACACGGTACGATCTGCTTCGACACTACGCTGGCCGCTCGCCCGCGGTGCTCCTCCGACCTGGGCAGACGGCTTCCACCCGGGAGACGCGACATGACCAAGATCGACCGAAGATCGCTGAGAAGCTCCCAGGGAGGGCTTCGAAGCGCACAACCGCGTCCTGCGCGAGGAAGCGAGCCGCCACCTGGTGCCTCGGCTGCTTCAGTGCTGGCGCCGACAAACACTGCTGCAGTTGGGCGGGCAGCGACCACCGCTCCCTGTGGTCGAGCGTTCCTTGTGGTGCGACCCCGCCCTCTGCGACACCGAAACCCGGCGCCGGTCCGCCTGAACTACCTGGACAGGCTCGTCGCGGACGCCGACCTCCGGTCACCTGCCGCGTTGGCCGCCCAGAGATCGCCGGGTTGACTTCGGCGTGGCGGGAACTGCCGGCCGCACATCAGTGCTGCCCGCCCCTACACGCCTGTTCAGCAAACGGCTCCTCCTGTGTCCGGGACCAGATGCCGCCGGACAGCTCACCGCCCCGGCGCTGGGGGTTTGGCGCTGGGGTTTACTGACCGAGGGAACGCGTCGTGGACCCCGACGCGTTGCGTTTCCCGGCCCACAACCCCTAGGCACAACCAACGGATGCGAAGGGGTCGAAACTGCCGCGAGAAGGGAAATCTCTGTGACTGAAGTGACCGCTGGCTCAGCTTGTGCCGATGAGCTGCGTACCCGGCTTGCCGACGAGCTTGTAGCCGAGGGCACGATCACCTCGGAGGAGGTGGAAGCTGCATTCCGAACCGTGCCCCGGCATTTGTTCGCTCCTGGAGTGATGCTGGAGGAGGCTTACGCCCAAGACATCGTGGTTATCAAGAAGGACGAGCACGGCACCACGATCAGCTCGGTGTCCGCCCCGAGCATTCAGGCGATGATGTTGGAGCAGGCGATGCTCCGCCCGGGGATGCGAGCGCTGGAGTTTGGGTCCGGCGGGTTCAATGCCGCGCTGATGGCGGAGCTCGTGGGCTCGAACGGCGAAGTCACGACCGTGGATATCGCCCCGGATGTGGTCGATCGTGCCCGCAGGTGTCTGAAGGACGCCGGCTACTCACGGGTGAATGTCGTGCAGGCCGATGCGGAGAACGGCGTGCCGGAACACGCCCCGTACGACGCGATCATCGTCACGTTCGGAGCCTGGGACATCCCCCCTGCCTGGGTCGAGCAGCTTGCCAAGAGCGGAAGTCTCACAGTCCCAGTCCGCTTGAGGAGTATGACCCGCTCGATCACCTTCACGCGTACTGAAGACCACCTCGTCAGCCAGTCGGCCGAAGTGTGTGGCTTCGTCTCCGTGCAGGGCGTCGGTACTCGCGACGAGCGGCTGCTGCTGTTGCGCGGCAAGGAGATCGGGCTGCGGTTCGACGAGGAGTTCCCGGACAACCCCGATCTGCTTAACGGTGCGCTGAATACCCCGCGCGTGGAGAACTGGACGGGCGTGCAGATCGAACGCATGATGCCGTACGACGGGCTCCAGCTGTGGTTGGCTACCGTCCTGGACGGGTATTGCCGGATCACCGTGGACCCTGAGCTGGACACCGGACTGGTCTCGCCGATCATCCGCCGGTCCACCGATGCTGTGGTGGACGGGGGCAGTTTCGCGTACCTCGCCGCGCGCCGGCTGGACGAGACGATGGCCGAGTTCGGGGTCCATGCCTTCGGCCCGCAGGCCGCGGCGCTCGCGGAGACGATGGCCGAACAGGTGCGCGTGTGGGACCGCCTGCACCGCCACGGGGCCGGTCCGCACATAGCGGTCTACCCGGCGCACACCCCGGATTCCGACCTGCCCGATGGGCGGGTGATCGACAAGCGGCATGTCCGCATCGTGTTGTCCTGGCCGACGACGGAGCAGTCCGCCGACGACCAGGTTATCCCGCACAACAAGTGAAGGAGAGTGAAAAGGTATGGCAGACACCGCGCTCGACGCTGAGTTCACGCTCAACCTGCGCGTGGTCGAGGCCGCGCAGCCGGTTGGCAACCTGCTGTTGAGTACGAGCGACAACTGCGGGAACACCTGCGAGAAGGACGCTTGCATCTCGTTCACCGGCGACCCGTCATGAGTTAGGCATCGGAGTCCCGTTGGTGCCGTGGTGGTCCGGCCCCAACGGGACTTCCGACATGCTCGGCAGCGCATCGAGGGAGAGACGGGGGAGTCGATGGGAGCGCACGCGAAGCTGCTCTACCAGCATGCGGGTCCAGTTCTGATTCGCGCCACGACCGATCCCGGCGGGCTGGCGCTGCCCGAGAATCTTGGTCTCCACGGGGACGTGCCGGCCATGCGTGCGTGGCTGGCGCGCATGTGGCAGCGAGAGATCGTCAGCGAAGCTGTTCACCTCGCCAGTCCGGTCTTGGCCGACCAGATCAACCAGGTGCTGACCGGGCGGAAATCCGATACTCGCTCCGTGCGCCGGGTCGTGGTCTCGCTGGCGTCGTATCTGCTGCGCTGGCAGGGCCGGTCCACCCCCTTCGGTCTGTTCGCCGGAACAGCGGCGGTCGGCGTTGGCGACTCGCCGGTCGCGCGCTGGAGCGACGACCACCGGGTCGTGTCGTGGGCGGACGCGCAGTGGTTGGGCCGGATCGTTGACCGTTTGGAGCAGTGCCCCCGCCTGCTGCGGCGGCTTCCTGCGGTGGCCAACAACACCGCGACCGTGCGCGGCGATCGGGTCGTGATCGCTGGGCCGCCGCGCGATTCCCGATCAGGGCGGTTCGCCGCGCTGGAGGTGTCCGTGCGCCATACCGGACCGGTGCGCACGGCGCTTCGGGCCGCTGGTGAGCCGGTCGTGCTCGGTGACCTGGTGAAGGTGATCTGCGCGGACTTCCCAGCCGCCTCGCCACATCAGGTCGGCAACCTGCTGGCTGAGCTGGTCTCCCAGGGCTTTTTGGTGACCGGGCTGCGCGCTCCGATGACCGTGGTGGACGCGTTGGGGCACGTGCGCTCCGTGCTCGAGGCTGCGGACGCAGACAACCTGCCCGAGGTCGCGGACCTGGTTGCCGAACTCCAGGCGATCCACGATGACCTTTCGCGGCTGAACCTCGACCCGCAGCCTACCGTCGCCAGGGCGCAGGTGGCCCAGCGGATGCGGGCGGTGTGCGACATCGGATCTCACCCGCTGGCTGTCACAGTGGGACTGGATGGCGAGATCACGGTTCCCAAGCCGGTGATCCACGAGGCCGTAGCCGCTGCGAGTGCTCTACTGCGCGTGACAGCGCATCCGTTCGGCTATCGACACTGGAACGACTATCACCGCAAGTTCCGGACGAAGTACGGCCAAGGGGCTACCGTTGCGGTCCTGGATCTACTGGCCGATAGCGGGCTGGGGCTGCCCACCGGCTATCTCGGCGCCCCGCCGGGACCCAGCGGACGGATACTCTCCGAACGCGACGAGACGCTACTTGCCTGGATCCAGCAAGCGATGGTGGACGGGCGTGAGGACATCGTGCTGACCGAGCCGATGATCAGGACGCTGATGGCTGGCGAGGCAACGGAAATGCTGCCCCCGTCGCACGCCGAGCTAGCCTGCCAGATCCTTGCTCCCAGCGCCGAGGCCATGGCACGCGGGCAGTTCCGGCTGCTGGTGACTGCCGCGCCGCGGCCCGGTGCCAGCATGGCCGGGCGGTTCGCAGAACTCCTCGGCGAGGCCGACCGCCGCCACCTGGCCGATTCCTACGCTGCCGGGGACACCGACGCCCTCGCGGCGCAGTTGTCGTTCCCGCCGCGGCAGCGGCACAGCGAGAACGTCGTGCGCACACCGCAACTGCTGCCACGGGTGATCTCGCTGTCGGAGCACCGGGCTGTCGGTCGTGATGTGGTCCCCCTGAGCGATCTCGCGGTCAGCGCTGATTCCCGCTTCCTGTATCTGGTGCAGCTGTCCACGGGGCGGCGTATCCAGCCGAGGGTCCTGCACGCGTTGGAAGCCGGTCTCCAGACCCCGCCGCTCGCGCGGTTCCTCGCCGAGGTGAGCATGGGGCGCTGCGCGGTCTATGGCACCTTCGACTGGGGAGCAGCGTCCCAGCTGCCTTACCTGCCGCGTCTGCGCTACGGCAAGACGGTGTTGGCACCGGCCCGGTGGCTGCTGTCTGCGGCCGAGTTGCCCGCACCCACCGCCGCGCTGGCCAAGTGGGACAGCGCCCTGGATGCCTGGCGCGGGCGGTCGCGCGTCCCGGCCGCCGTCGTGATGTACGAGAGCGAGCTGCGTCTTCCGCTGAACCTCGATCATCGTGGACACCGGAGTGTGCTGCGCGCCCGCCTGGCTCGCACCGCCACGGTCGAGCTGAGGGAAGCGCCCACTCCGGTCGACTTGGCGTGGATCGGCCGCCCTCACGAGTTGCTCATCCCGTTACACCGGAACAACTCCAGCGGTGCCAGCCTGCCGCCGCAACCCGTGTTGGTCGCGCATCCTGTCGAGCGCGACGCTGGCCACCTGCCGAGCCGGGCGGTGTGGCTGTGCGCGCGGGTTCCTGGTCACCCGGACCGGCAAGCCGAGATCCTGACCGAGCATCTGCCTCGGTTGTTCGACGGCTGGGACGATCCGCCGCGATGGTGGTTCCGGCGGCACCGCGAGATGGCTCGATCCGATCTCGATCAACACATCGGCCTCTACCTGCGCCTGTCCACACCCGAGGCGTACGGGCTCGCCGCCACCCGCCTCGCCGAGTGGGCGGCCGTCCTGCGGGATCAGAGTCTGGTGCCGCACCTGGAGTTGGCGACCTACCACCCCGAAACCGGACGGTACGGACACGGTGCGGCTATGGCCGCCGCGCACGAGGTGTTCGGCGCCGACTCCGCCGCCGCGCTCGCCCAGATCACCCTCGCAACGCGCACCGGCATGCCGCTGGAGGCTGTCACCGCTGTCGGCCTGGTCGACCTCGCCGCCTCCTACACCGACACGCCCGCCGCCGGTATGCGCTGGCTGATTGAGCACCTGCCCCAGCAGCACGGACCGCTGGATCGGAACCTGCGGGAGACCACGCTGCGGCTCGCCGACCTCGGCG
>JBGSWT010000658.1:0-1637 GCA_041751815.1 Pseudonocardiaceae bacterium | reverse complement strand
GCTGCCGCAGCCGCCGAGCGCGGCGCCGGCGGTGAGGGCGGCCGCCGCAGCCGCGACCAACGTCATGCTCATACGTGTGGGCACGTGCCTACTCCTTCTGCGTATAGGGGATTTGCTGAATAAGCCGCTGAGAGCTCAGCGGTCATCAGCACCTCAGTACGCAGAGCTGGATAAGACGAGGTCGGCCAATGGGCGGTGCCCGCGCCGCAACGGCGCTGACGGTTGCCAGCAGAGACCTTGGCCTTAGTGCTCGATTCCCCATTGTCGCCAGGGTCACCGCGACAACAAGGGCGGTAATGGCGGTCAACACGGCCAAACAGAAATGCCCCGCCATGTCCATGGGATCACAGCAGCCGGCGTGCGACATCACAGTCGACGTCATCGCCACGGGTGTGCCCTCGATCGGGGCGGGGTGGGAGTGCCCGGTGTGGCCGGTGTGCAGGTGGACCAGGTGGTGCATGCCGATCAGACCGGCCGCGATGACGACGATCAGCAACCACTGATGTCGAACCAGACCGGCTCTCCCCACAACACTCACTGTAGTGACCCGCGGTCGTCAACGCCCGTTGCGGCGGTGCCAGGCCAGGACCGCCTTGGCTGCGGCACGGCCGGGCGTACCGGCGATACCCCCGACCGGGGCGGTGCCGGCCCCGGTGATGAACAGGCCAGGTACTGGCGTGTGGTGCCCCGACAGCGCTCGGGTTGGACGCATCCAGCCCAGTTGGTCGAGGCTGATGTCGAGGGACATCGGATGCGCACCCGGCCAGCGAAGCTCGTCCGCCATGTCCTGGGGGGTGCGGATGGCTCGCGCCACGATGGTGGAGCGGAAGCCCGGTGCCCGGGCCACCACCGTGTCGATCATCCGATCGGCGAATTCCTCCTTGGCCGCGTCCCAGCCACCACGGACCTGAAACGGCGCCGTCGGGCAGGCGAGGTAGACGGTGTGGTAGTTCGGCGGCGCGAGGGAGTCGTCCAGCGCGCTGGGCGTGAAAGCGTAGGTCGGTATCGGGTCGTCAGGCAGTCGCCGTGCCTCGGCTTGCGCGAAACCGTCCGCCAGCGAGCCCAGGGTGTCCACGTAGGACTGCAGCCCGTTCCAGTCCGCCGGTCGACCGTGGGTATAGGCGGGCAGCGCCGTCGTCGCCAGCAGCACCAGCATTTGTACGGCATTGCTGCGGTGGGTAGCCCGCAGCTCCGACCCACGAACGCCGGGCAGTGGTGGATCGAGCAGCTCAAGCAGCGCGATCTTCGGATCGATCGCGGTGATAACGCAGGAGGCGGTGATGTGCTCACCAGACTCGAGATCTACCCCGGTAACCCGCTGCTCGTCGCGGGTCACTCGGGTTACCGCCGCGCCGGTCCGCCACCGGCCGCCGTAGGACTCCAACCGGCGGGTCAGCGCGTCGATGAGTCCCTGTGCGCCGCCGACGGCATGCCACTGCCCGACCTGGTGGTAGAAGGCCTGCCACAACCCATAGATGGCACTGCCGGGTGTGGTGGGAGACGCCGAGGCGTGCGCGGCGAATGCCGAGATGGGGGCGCGGACCCGGTCGCTGGTCAGGCGCTGTTCCAAGACCCGCCCGTAGGGTGACAGCAGCAGCTGCGCGAGCCCGATCGGGCCACCGTTGCGAGCGAGCGCC
>JBGSWT010000657.1:0-1704 GCA_041751815.1 Pseudonocardiaceae bacterium | reverse complement strand
GCACCCCGTCTTGAGGGGGCACACAGGTCTTGCCCGACCCGACGATCCGCACCAGCTCGTCCGGTCCGTGCTCCTCGAGATACTGCCGCTTGATGCGGAGCGCACCGCCGAGGCCCAGGTCGCGTTCGCGTTCCTCGCCCGCGCCGCGGTCCGGCCCGAGATCGCCGCACGCCTGCTCGACGGCGTCTTACAGTTGGAGGGTTTCTCGCCGACCAGATCCGTCGCGCTCAGGCCGTCGACCGTGCCCCCGGACACCTCAAGCCCGACCATGAGGCATCCGCCCTGCTCGCGTTCATCGACGGCCTGTCCGCGCACACGCTGGCCCGCCGGCACAGGCCCGAAGCCGCCCGATCCCGTGGGTACTTGGGGTCATCATTGTTGGAGATCGGTGAGCGCTCGTTGAATCAGTTCTCTTGCTGCCTTCCCATACACTGCCGATTGCTGGAGTAGGCCAAATTCCTTGACGCACACAGCGATCTCTCGCGGCTGGGTGATGTCTAGCCCGGCTGAGACTCCTTCGATTTTTACTCGTTCTTCGTCAAATATCCAGAAGCTTCCTTGGGCTAGGCAGCGGCGTTCGCCTGAGGCCCGGATTATGCCGAGGCTTACCCGCGGTAAGGACATGACGGCGAGTACGCGGTCGAGTTGCCCGAGCATCACTTCGGTATCGCCGACGCGGGTGCGTAGCGTTTGTTATTCGAGCACGAAGACGAAGCGTCGGGCTCCGGTGTAGAGCACCCGCTGCCGTTCCATGCGGGCGGCGACGGCCTCGTCCACGTCGTTGGGGAGATCGAGGAATTCGTTCCAGAACCTGAAAATTTCCGCAGCATATTCGGCTGTGTGGAACAAGCCGGGTATGACGGTGTTCTCGTAACCTCGGAACAGCTTTATCTCGACGGGTTCAGCCGGGGCTGCTATGCAATGCGCGAGCGCAAGACCTCATTGGTCATACCGGACAGCGCACTGATCAAACGCCGCACTACCGGCAATGCACTGAACGTGCTGAACACCGTATTGATCTGGAGGCAATCGCAACCCCCTCTGGACGGAAATGTCGTGAACTCGACAGCACCGGCGTCACCGGCAGCTAAAATGTCGGTGGCGTCTAGTTCACGGCCCATCAAACACGAGCTGCCCGGCCGGGCGACTTCGAACTAGTCAACGGCGCGGCGGCGAAAGCCGATCATGCCGAGGGTGCCGAAGACCGTCAGTGAGCTGATCAGGGCGAGCAGCGCCGGGTAGCCGCGCGTGTCATCGGCGTCGCTGGCCACCACCAAGGCGGCCGCCGGGACCGAGGTCTCCTCAGCAAGATCGTCGATGGCCACCAACAGGCAGCGCTCGACCAGGGACGTGGCCAGGGCCGTATGCAGCAGCCCGGACCCCAGCAGTGCGATCGGTGCGTCCCCGGGGTGAGCAAGGGTTGGGGCCAGGGCAGTGCGGTTGTCCAACATGTCAGTCATCGCACAGCAGCACCTGGACGACGTAGGGCAGCAGGCTGCGTGCCTGGCGATCCTGGGTGATCGGGACGGCAACCGGCACATGGCCGGCGAGACACAGCACGCTGGTGAGCACGCGGCACCGGGCATCCGCACCCGGGCCCCCGGCCGGTGGCGCTTGCAACTCGACGGGCCACAGGGCCGGGGATGTCCGGGGCGAGGGCTGGCCTTCGATGTGGGCCTGCCAGTGCAGCACAGTGCGCTCCAA
>JBGSWT010000656.1:0-3535 GCA_041751815.1 Pseudonocardiaceae bacterium | reverse complement strand
CGTTGGCCGCCCGCGGCGCGGCGGCCGCCCGACTTCGCGCGATCCGCATGGTCGACGACTTCTTCGTCGCCAGCCCACTTCAGGAAACCGCCCTGGAACTCGTTGCCGCGCCCTCTTGGCCTCGACACTTACGCCAGGTGCGCAAGGCCTTGCGGGAGCGTCGCGACACTTTGGTATCAGTCGTGCGGGAGACTTTCGGTGCGCACTCCCTTCCGTTGGTGCCCACCGGGGGCTTCCACCTTTGGGTGGCACTGCCCATGCCGGTCGACGACGTGGCACTCGCCGAACAAGCGTTGCGAGCCGACGTGATCGTCACCGCCGGACGGCACTGGTATCCCGCCGAACCGCCCGCGCCCTTCCTGCGACTTTCCTACGCGGGCGCCGAGCCCACCCTGTTCGCGCAAGGCGTCCGCCGCCTCGCCGAACTAATGCCGGCAACAACCTAACCACCACGGCGCGTGTCCGGCTCTCATGCACGGTGTGTCCGACACTCATGCACGATCCCGGACGCGCCGGGTGCGCGTCCTCAGCGGGGTGTCAGCGCCTTGACAGTGCGGCGTCACCAGGCGCACACGATCGTGGTCTCCACGAGAGCACACAGGGAGCATCTGATGGACGACATCATAGTGATCGCCCTCGCCGTTGGGTTCGCCCGCGGTGGCTGACGCGCTTCGCAAACGACTCAGCCACCTGCCGCGCGGCAGGACGTCGTCAGGTCGTGAAGCGGGCGGCGGTCCGCTCGCGGGCCTTGGCGGCTTCGATCTCTCGATCCTTCGGCGGCGCAGACGTCACCAGCTCATTGAGCAGGCGCATCGAGATGTCGGCGACCGCATCGACCGCCCGTTCGAACGCCTCCGCGTTGATCTGCGACGGTTTCGTGGACCCGCTGATCTTCCGGACGTACTGCAGTGCCGCGCTGTGCACCTCGTCCTCCGACGCAGGCGGCTCGAAGTTGTATAGCGGGCGGATGTTGCGGCACATACCGATATCGTAGAGACGGGAGCCGGCGCGAACCTCGTTGTTATGAAGAACGCTTCATCAAGATCTCACAACCGATTCACCACTCCCCCACGACCCCGCTCGCGCGCAACCCATCCGCCGGTACAACAGCGTGGCCGCTGGCCACGCTGGTCCTCGTCGGCCATGGTCGAGTGGCTAGACGGTCAATACGCTGGCGGATGCTGCCGGCCAGCCACCTGCTCGCGTTCGTGGTGCCGGCGTCCTGATCGTGATCCCGGGTCCCAGTGTCTTGTTCACCATCGGGCGGGCTCTGACCTCGGCCGGCGGGGCGCTCTGCCGACAGTGGTCGGCAACGCAGGGGGCGTGTACGTGCAGGTTGCTGCTGTGGCACTGGGGTTGGGTGCGATCGTGGAAGCCTCGGTCGAGGTCTTTACCGCGCTCAAGCTCGCCAGCGCCGGCTATTTGGTGTACCTGGGAGTGCAGGCCATCCGGCATCGTGGTTCGCTCACGACGGGCACGGAGGCCGTGGCGATGCCGACGCGGACCCGCACGGTGTTACGGGAGGGGTTCGTCGTCGGGGTCACCAACCCGAAGATGCCCATTTTCCTGGTGGCTGCGCTGCCGCAGTTCGTCGATCACAGTGCGGGGCAGCTGCCGCTCCAGATGCTGCTCCTCGGCCTGCTCGTGCCGGTCATCACTCTTGCCTCGGACAGCCTGTGGGCGCTCGTCGCGAGCACGGCACGCTCCTGGTTCGCCGATTCGCCACGACGAATCGAGTTGATGGGCGGGGCCGGTGGCCTGGCCATGATCGGCATCGGCGCCAGCCTCGCAATCACCGGCCGCAAGGACTGACCTGTGCGCGGCAGCGTCCCCGCTCGCGGATTCCCCACTGACCCATCTGGCTAGCTGAGCGACTGCAGGAACACCAGCGTCCGCTAAAGGAGCAGCGCTGCAGCTTTCTCCTCGTAGTCGCTGAGGCTTGAGTCGGCGAACAAGTGCGCTGAACCCGGGTACAGGAACAACTCAGCGTCGAGGATCTCCCGTTTCAACGCTTCGAGCACGTCAATCTCGACCCACTCGTCACCATCCATCGCGTGCAGCTGCACCGGCACACCGACCGGCCAGGCGCTGGCGAACTCCGCCGTCGGCACCCCACCGTGCAGCAGGGCGCCCTGGGTGCCGGGCCGAGTCTGGGGCCAGGAACTGAGCTGGAAGCGCCCCCAGCGAGAAGCCCGCGTAGACGATCTGGCTCGGCAAGGCCTTGGCGGCTGCCGCCCCGCGCGCCACGATCTCGTCGAAACCCACGGATTCGGCGTAGGCGACGCCCTTGTCCAGCGACTCGAACGTCGCGCCGTCGTAGAGGTCCGGCGTGTGCACGACGTGCCTGCCGCCCGCCATTGCTCGGCGAATGCCATGAAGCCCCTCGTCTGTCCCTGCGCGTGGTGAAACAGCACCGCCTCAGCCATAGCCGGAACCGTAGCCACCCTGACCGACAATCTCGGGTTTGTGCCCGCACCGCGGCGGCGAAAACGATCAGCCGTGAGCGCCTGTGTGTGCGCGGGGGTGTGCCGCAAGACTGGTTCGGTGAACGGTTCAGGCGACCTCGACGCGATGGGGCAACCAGCAGGGTGAGCTCACTTCGTCTGGTGCGCACTAACCGGCCGTTTCGGCTGCTGTGGACCGCACGCACGGTGTCCTTCCTCGGTGACGCGCTCAGCCTGGTGACGCTGATGCTTTACGTCGCCGAGACGACGGGCCAAGCGCTAGCGGTGGCAATGCTGCTCCTGGTCGGCGATTTCGCTCCTGCGCTGCTCGGGTCGCTGACCGGGACGATCAGCGACCGCTTCGACCTCAAGCGGGTCATGGTCGGCTGCGAACTTGCCCAAGCGGGCCTGATAGCCGCGATCGCGCTGTGGCTGCCACCCCTGCCGCTGCTGCTCGCTCTGGTCGCGCTGCGCGCGATCGCCGGGCAGATCTTCCAGCCGGCGTCACGCACCGCGGTTCCCGGCGTGGTGCGGGATCGGGACCTGGAGAGCGCCAACGCCGCGATCGGGATCGGGACCAACGGCGGTGAAGCACTCGGCCCGCTGCTTGCCGCGCTGCTGGTACCCATCCTGGACACCCGCGGCGTCCTGCTGCTCGACGCCGCCACCTTTCTCGCCTCGGCGGCGCTCCTCACATTCCTGCCGTCCCCGAAGCGTGACTCCCCCACCGGCACCGCGCGGGGAACCTTCCTGGCTGACACCAAAGCCGGGCTGCGCTACATCTGGGCAACTCCGATGGTCCGGACGATTGGACTGGGCTTCTTCGCGATCGTCGCGTTCAACGGCATCGACGATGTCGCGTTGGTGTTCCTGGCCACCGACAACCTCGGCGGCGGGGATACTGCGGTGGGACTGCTGCTGGCCGCGGTCGGCATCGGGCTGTTCATCGGGTATGCGCTGCTTGCCCGGCCGCACCGCCGGGTCGCGATGGGAACACTGCTGCTGGCCGGCTTCGCGATCAGCAGCGCCGGCAACCTCCTGACCGGGCTGGCCTGGGCCGTCGCCGCCGCTTTCGTCGTGCAGACCATCCG
>JBGSWT010000655.1:0-2328 GCA_041751815.1 Pseudonocardiaceae bacterium | reverse complement strand
CGGGCTCGCCGACCGGTGCACACCGCGCACCCGTCCGCAGCCTCCGGTCGGCCGAACTCGCCAAGAACGCGCTCACCTGCACCGACGACACGCCAAAGGAAGATCTAGTGCTGTAGTACTAGTCGACACCGACGGCACCGGCAACGTTTCCCCCATCGCAAGCGCGGTACTGGAGGCGCGTGGGATCCAGTTCACCGGTGAGCACTATGCGTCGCGCCGAACCGGGTCGCTGGTCGTGATCGCCGAGGCGGCGCCAGATACTGGCCAGCCGGACGCCGAGGTACTGGACGCGGCAGCCCAGGTCGCGGTGGTGTTCCCGTCGCCGTGAGCTGAGCTTTCGCTAGCGGCTAGTAGCCTGGCTTTACCTCCTCACCGATGCCCCGGGGCGACGGCCCCGGGGCATCGGTGAGGGACCGGTGAGGAGACACCACGGTGGACGCTGAGGATGCGTCGACGATCGGCGCACGCGCTCGCAAGATCCGGCGTCGCTGCGGGCTGAGCCTGGACGTGGTGGCGGGCCTGACCGGGATCGGCAAGCAGTACTTGTCGATGCTGGAACTTGGCCAGCGTGGATTCAACCGGCGCGGCCTGCTCGAGGATCTGGCCGCCGCACTCGGCTGCTCGGTAGCCGACCTCACAGGCCAGCCCTACCTGCCGATGGACCGGGAGACGGCCGCTGCGGCCACGGCGATTTCTGAGGTCAGCGTTGCGCTGCACAGCGCCACTTTCGACGACGTGCCTGACGTGCCGGCCCGGCCAGTACCGGAACTAATGCAGGCTGTCGCGCGAGCCAACATGCACCGCGACAACGCTCGCTATGCGATTGCCGGCCGCGAGCTGGGTGGGCTACTGGTTGAGCTGCACGTCTGGGCTGTCACCGGTGATGGTGACGACCGCCAGGGTGCGCTGGCCGCGCTGGTGGAAGCGTGCCAGGTGGCCTATCACCTGGCACGCTTAACCGGGCGTGCTGAGTTGGCGATGACCGCGGCCGATCGCGGCTATGACGCCGCCAGACGAGCTGAGCGATCCGACTTGGCCGGGGTGATGGCGATGAACCGCAGCGGTGGATTGATGAGGCTAGGCGCCCGGCGGCGTGGCGCGTCGGTATGCGCGACCGCACTGGGCGAGGTCTCAGCGTTGCCTGGCCCGACGCCGGACGACACGAGGGATGCAGAGGCGCGCGGGATGCTGCTGCTCACTGCCGGGCTGTGGGCCGCCCGCGACGGCCGCCCCGATGACACCGCCGCGTACCTACTGGAAGCAGCAGACCTGGCGGCACACACCGGGGAGCGTAACCACCTGCGGTTCCATTTCGGTCCGACGAACGTGGCCGCGTGGGAACTGGGACTAGCGGTGGAGTCCGGCACCGGGCCAGACGTCGCGGAGCGTTTCATCACCGCCCCGATCGACTTCTCAGTGTTCGCCAGCAAGGAGCGGGAGGCCGACGTGATCTTCGACCTAGCTCGCGCTTGGGCGCAAGCTGAAGGTGCACGTGATGGCGAGGCGTTGCGTGCCCTCGATACCGCGGACCGGCTCGCGCCTCTGCGGGTACGCAACGATCCGATCGCTCGGGACCTGGTGCTCACGCTGGACCGTCGCGCTCGCCGACGGGTGTGGGAGCTGGACAGTCTGCGTAACCGCTTCGGTATCGGCGGTCAGGGTCCACGGAGTGTGGACAACTAGCCCGATCTTGACAGCACTGTCTGTCGGGTGAGCGCAGCAGAGCAACCAGCCGACAGCAGTCCTCGGCCCAACCACAACCGCCGGACGATCCACGTACCCTGTGCGCTGCACCGGGGGCCGGCGAGATTCGCCAACCTCGTCGTCCGAAAGCTCGACGGGGAGATCGAGCTCGATCCGCACGTCGACCGCGGATGCGTGATCACGCTCGACGAGGCCGGTGCCCGCATCCTGCTCAAAGCCCTGCAGGAGTGGTTGGGGTGAGCGCCCTGATATCGGTGACTGAGGCCGACGGTGACCCGTGGATGGTGGCGTGGCGCAAGCTCGAAGCGTTCATCATCACCGGCGCCACGAAGGAGCAGATCACCGAGTACGCCCGGGAGCTGGGCCGAGGCCTGCCCGACGCCCGTGACCCGGTGGCCTACGCGCAACAAGCCCAAGCGGTGCAACAGGTCGTACAGGAAATCCTGAGCTGAAGGAGCAGACATGGACAAGACCGCGCTGTACCGCGCTTTCCGCACTTCTCGCGTCCAATATGCGCCCCCACTGGCTGGGAGGTCGGTCAGGCGCTGGTGTAGGTGGTGGTCGGGACGTCGAGTAGCTGAAGAACCTGTTGGTGTAGCGGGCTGAGTTCGGGCTGGAAGGTCT
>JBGSWT010000654.1:0-4560 GCA_041751815.1 Pseudonocardiaceae bacterium | reverse complement strand
AGCGCGGGAAGTTGGTCGAGCATCGACACCGGGAGGGCGATCTCCACGATCCCGCCGACGCGCTCACCACGGGCGTCGGGTCGACTGGGGCGGCGGCGGGTGAGGTCTGCCAACGCAACACTCCCCCTTGGCCCGGCCGCCGAGCCGTCCGGCGATACGCTCGCGGCAGTCGTCGACGAATCAGCTTGGGTCTGTTGCGTAGGCGGGACGCAGACGTGATTCTCCGCTGCGCTGCCTCGATCAGATGGCACGGGCGAGTTCGGTGAAGATCGTTGTGAGCCGATGCCGTGGGTCGATATCCAGGCTGAGTTCGTAGTGGCCGCGACGGAGATTCTGAACGAATGCGTGCCCGGCGCTGATCACCCGTGCCGAGCGGAGTCGTTTCAGACCACGCATCGGCCGCAGCCGAGCCGTCAGACGCCCAGGATCAGCCTCGACGGATTATTCCCGTACTGCTCGGTGACGTGGCACGCGGCGGGAATCAGCTCTTCGATCACGCGCGGGTAGGCCGATGCCCGGTCGGTGCTCACCTCGGTCGGGTATCGGCCGTGCTCAAGCGCGCGGGTGAAGAACCGGCGGGTGGCCGCCAGATCCCGCTGCTGAGAGACCAGCACGTCGATGACCTGGCCGTACTGGTCGATCACCCGATACAGATACACCCACCGCCCGGCGACCTTCACATACGTCTCGTCCACGAACCAACGATCACCCGGGACGTGCCGGCAGGGGCGTGCCGCATCGATCAGCAACGGGGTAAACCGCTGCACCCACCGATAGATCGTCACGTGATCGACGGTGACGCCCCGTTCCGCCAGCAACTCCTCCACGTCCCGGTAGGACAGGCCGTAGCGCAGATACCATCGCACCGCCACCATGATCACCGCCGGTGGGAAGCGGAAACCGGCGAAGCCAGACCTCAGCGCAAGCACTCGGGCAAGACGACGACGCATCAGCCCAGCCTGCCCCCTCGCGGCAATCCGCCGATGCAACAGTGCCCTCCAGATGGCAGCACCTCGCATTGTGCGCCACTTCGTATGAAAGGAGTACCTGTCAATGACCGCGAGCACCGTTCATCGTGGCCTGCTGATCACCGCCGTTGCCGGTGGACTGATGCTGGCTAGCCAGCCACTGGCCAGCGCAGCGACACAGCCCGCAGCCATCCCCACTCCCGCCAGTCTCGTCAGCACCCAGGTCCCCAGTGGTCCCAGCGGCGGTCAAGTCGACTCCGTTAAGGGCATCGCAGGCGGCGCTGTCGCCGGCGCCACCCCCGTCCTCGGCTTTCCCACCCTCGGCTTCCCCATTTAACAACCTCTAGAATTTAGAACGTGTTGGGAAAGGGTTTAGCTGGCCCTGGCTAGTTGCCATGGGCGGCGCCCCGGTGCTGGCCGCGAGTCGGCGCGTCATGGTCCACTTGACCATGGCCTCGGCGTGGTCGGGGAGCCGTTCGTAGTCCCGATCTAGCCGGCGGCAGCGGACCAGCCACGACAGGGTTCGCTCGACCATCCAACGGCGGGGTAGTACCTCGACGTTGGCCCCGGATGGTGTCGCGGACTTGTCTTGGTTCATGCCGGTGACACCTTCCTGCTCGGTGGTTGGTGGGCCGGTGTCAGTGTGCCCTGGGGTCGGGGCGTGTGGCAGCAGGACCACCCGCCCTCGGGTGGTTGGTGGCGGTCGCCGCCGGTTGCAAGGCCTTCAGGGGCCTGATGCTCAGCCAAGCCGATCGCGGCGGGGGTGACGCCCAGGGCTGCCACGATGTCGGGGATGGACATCCCGGCCACGACCCGCAACAGGACGATCTCCCGGTCGGGGCTGGCAGTGTGGCGATCAGCGCGGGAAGCCGGGCGCAGCGCTTGGCGTCGAGTGCGTGCTCGCGGTGCTGGCCGGAAGCTGTGGTAGCGGCGGGCTGCGGCTCGACAGGCGGGAAGATAGACGGTGGCGCCACCCATGCCCCCCACCCAAGGACGGCGCCACCGCCGGGACCGGCCGCTGTACTCATCTCCCGAGCCCGCACCTCGGGTTGCGGCTGCCGGTCGCTGGATCCGGTCGGGTCGTGATCCACCGGAGTTCGTGTAGGCCAACCCGTGAGTGTCACCGCGCCGGGCGCAATGTTCGGGGCCAGCGTGGGGACGGGTGAACACCCGCGCGAGGTGTGACCGTCAGACGTCGCGATGGCCCTGGAATACGCATGACACACCCCTCGGGACGGCAGGTGCCCCGGCGTGAGTCGCCGAGCACTAGCGACGCCGGGTCCGGGGCGTGGCAACGAATAATTCTCGTGCTTGCACGTGCATGTGCGCGTGCGTGCGGAGGGTAACGCATGTCTCTCACAGGCGTCAATGCACGTGCATGTGCACGTGCATGTGCACGGTCTCGTACTGAGGAGCAGCCTTCACCGCATCAGGAAGTGGATCATCGTCGGCGCGAGGTTGATCCGATCATGGTCAGGCGTGGTCAGGACGCCCGACAAGAGGTTCGGACAGGGAGCCGTATTGCTCCCGTGGTGGATTCCCGTCTCCGGAGGCGTTGTTGCATTTGGCGAAGCCGAGGCAGGCGAGATCGGTTGATCCTGGGGTTCGTCAGATCACCAGGGCCAGCTCGTCAAAGGTGTCCATCACTGGCAAGGTCATCGGTTCGGCAACGCCGAGTTCGTAGTGGCCGCGGCGGATGTTCTGGATGAACGCGTGCCCGGCGATGATGATCCTGGCTGACTGACCGTTTTCAGGCCGCGCATCGGTCGCAGACGCCGCTTCAGCTGCGGCTTCGATCCGGTTGGCGTAGGCCTGCCTACAGTGCCAGGCACCGGGGGCTAACTCATCGACAACATGCGGATAGACCGCCACCTTGTCGGAGTGACCTCCACCGGGATGACTTTCGTGGTGGCCATCGCCCGGGTGAAGAAACACCGAGCAGCACCACCATCTCGCCGCGGGGACATATACACGTCGATGACCTGCCCGAACTGGTCAATCGCCCGGTAGACGTAGCGTGACCGACCGGACACTTTGACATAGGTCTCCTCCACCCACCAGCGGTCCCCAACACGGTGCCGACACGGGCGTGCCGCCTCCGCTAGCAGCGGCGTGAAGCGCTGCACCCGCCGGAAGATGCTGACGTGATTGACCTCGACACCCCGTTCAGCGAGGAGCTCTTCCACGTCACGGTAGGAGAGCCCGAAGCGCAGATACCAGCGCACCGCCGAGCGCACCGCCAAGGTGATCACCTCCGGCGGAAACCCGGAAACCGGCGAACGCCGAGAGCGCGACCAACGGGGCGACACAGCGAGCGGCACTCATCCACCAAGCATGACAACCGCTGCTCCCCTCCACGGCCGCAACAGTGCCTCCCCGCGGCTTGCGTTCACCCGAGCGGGCAGACCCCTCCGGATCCCAGGCGTGAGACCTGGAGCTGTCCGTTATGGTTCTGCTGCTCATGGTGTTCACCCGGATGCCAGTGTCGATCCGCGACCGTCGCGGCCGCCCGGGCTCAGGGGTTACAGATCAAGCCGATACACCGGTCCCAGACCCCAGTCGAGGAGTGCGTGAGGTGATCCGATGCCGTTGACCCCCGCCGATGTTCACAACGTCGCGTTCAGTAAGCCGCCGATCGGTAAGCGGGGCTACAACGAGGACGAGGTGGACGCCTTCCTCGACCTGATCGAGGCCGAGATGGCTCGGTTGATTGAGGACAACAACGATCTCCGCGACCAGGTTGAGCAGCTCGATCAGCAGCTGCGCGCCGCGCCGGTCGACACCGGGCCTGCCCTTCGCGCGGTGCAGTCGCCGCCGCCGGTGCTCACCCCGGTGCCGCCACCGGTGACAGAACAGACCTCGCCAGGTGGTGATCACAACGTCCACGCCGCCAAGGTGCTGGGGCTGGCCCAGGAGATGGCTGAGCGGTTGACTGGCGAGGCCAAGGCCGACGCGGACGCCATGGTGGGCCAAGCCCAAACCAAATCCGAACAGCTACTCTCCGATGCCAGGGCCAAGGCCGACGGAATGGTCAACGAGGCCAGGACCCGGGCCGAGACCATGCTCAACGACGCCCGTACCAGAGCCGAGACTCTGCAGCGGCAATCCCGAGACAAGGCTGCGTCACTGGAGCGCGATGCGGCGCGCAAGCACACCGAAATCCTCGCTGGGCTCAGCCAGGACAAGAGCATCCTGGAGAAGAAGATCGACGAACTGCGCACCTTCGAGCGCGACTACCGCACCCGCTTGAAGACCTACCTGGCCTCACAGCTGCGAGATCTAGACGGGCCTGGATTCCCCGCACCAGCAGACCCGGGGCGCAACCGACAAGACTTGGTAACCTCCGGGTTCGGCGCGCACGCCGAAGCGGGGTCTCGATAACGGCACTGTTGCATCGGCGATCATCGCATGCGGGCAGGCTGGGTTGATGCGTCGTCGCCCTCCCCCGAGTGTCCGCGCCGAGGTCTGGCTTCGCCGGGTTTCGGTTCCCGCCGGAGGTGATCACCTTGGCGGTGCGGTGCTGCCTGTGCTTCGGACTCTCCTACCGTGACGTGGAGGAGCTGCTGGCCGAGCGGGACATCGAGGTCGATCA
>JBGSWT010000653.1:0-2390 GCA_041751815.1 Pseudonocardiaceae bacterium | reverse complement strand
GACGATGGCCGCCTCGCCACGCTCGCCGCTGGCGTTGAGCACCTGCACCCGAACCTGCTGGGGCGGCGCAGGCGACACCCCGTCCAACCCGTCGACACCGAGGCGCTGGCCCGGGGTGATCGCAGCACCAGTCGCCTCGGCGGAAATCTGGCAGCCACCTGCGGTCGGATCCGGCCGCAGCACGATGGCCCAGATCAGCCCAACCACCATAGTGAGCACCAGCGCCAGCACCACCGCGCGCATCGGCTTGCGGGTGCGATATCGCCTCGGCCGCCAAAACCGGGAGGTGTCCACCGCAGCCATGGCTTCGCCTCCCCTGCCCAGGCACTACAACCTGAGGGTAGGGGCAGGTTGGGCTCAGCGCAGCCGGATACGGCGTGTCCGAGGAGGGCTTCGCCCACTCGGACGCCACGCGCTGCAGTGCTGGGTATGACACTGCCGACGGGACACGCCGGGGAATTCCGCGCACTGCGCCGATCGGTGAGCTACTCTCTCGCCGCTCTGGCGCCACCGAGGACCAGCATGAAACCAAGGTAGGCCCGCCAGGGCCGCATCCGCAGCGTCGCAGTGTGACCAACGTCTCGGGCACAAATCACGGTTCCTGTGCGTTGTGCTGCGGCACGATCCGTACGACTCAGGGGTGGGAAGATCATGGCGACCGACTACGACGCTCCACGGCGGAGCGAGACTGATGAGCTTACCGAGGACTCGTTGGAGGAGCTGAAGGCCAGACGCAACGAGGCTCAATCGGGTGCAGTCGACGTCGACGAGTCGGAGTCCGCGGAGAACTTCGAGTTGCCTGGCGCCGACCTGTCCGGCGAGGAGCTGACCGTCCGAGTATTGCCCAAGCAGGCTGACGAGTTCACCTGCTCCAGCTGCTTCCTCGTGCACCATCGCAGCCGGCTGGCCGATCATCGCAGCGGGCGGATGATGTGCCGGGATTGCGCCGCGTGAGGGGCTAGGCGCAGGAGTTCAGCGGCCGGGACAGTGTTCAGCCGGGGAAGTGTTCAGGGGTGCCTATCGGGGCTGTGCGGCACCTCGTCGGCGCTGGTGCGCAGCAGTGCGGCGAGTTCCTCGGCCCGCCGCACGCTGAAGATCCAGTAAGGGGTGGGATCCTGCGGATCGGTGAGCTCGATCCGCAGGACCGGTCCTATCCAGGCGCTGTGCAGCACGAACGCCGCTGGGTCCAGGTCGGGGCCCAGCGCGCGTCGCTTGGCGCACGGCTGGATCACCTCGACCTTCCCCAGATGGCGCAGCGGGACGTGCGCCGGGCCCACCTGCAAATCGCCGCCGGAAAGCCGAACCCGCCGGCCCCCCAACCGGATCAGCACCGCACCGGCCAGTGGCACGGTGAGCAGGTACGGCAGCCAAGCCCGCACTCCTGGGTACCCCATGTGTACCTCAGCGGCGAGCAGCGCGGCCACTCCCAACCCCAGCGGCCACCACCACCACGGCACCGTGAGGCGTTCATCGAAGACCGGCTCGGTGTCGGGGGGCTGCCGACCCTGGGCGCGACGAACAGGCACCGGACCGAGGGTAGTCTCGCCGCGCGTGTGCTCGGCCGAGACGTCCAGACTTGAGGTACTGCTGATCCGGCTGGACCCGGACGTGCCGGTGCCCCGGTACTCCCATGCCCACGACGCCGGAGCTGATCTGGTGACCACCCAGGACCTGGTCCTGCCACCAGGGGAGCGGGCCGTGGTGGGTACCGGCATCGCGATCGCCTTGCCTGCGGGATATGCGGCGTTCGTTCATCCGCGGTCCGGGCTGGCCGCGCAGGCGGGGTTGGGAGTGGTGAACGCACCTGGCACCATTGACGCTGGCTATCGCGGCGAGCTGCGGGTTTGCCTGGTTAACCACGACCTGCGCGAGCCTGTGGTGCTGCATCGGATGGACCGTATCGCGCAACTGGTCGTGCAGCGGGTCGAGCATGCCGCGTTTCGCGAGGTGACCGCACTACCGGGCTCGCCCCGGGGGACCGGCGGTTACGGCTCGACTGGCACCACGCATCAAGGAGAGTGCTGAGCAGTGTTTGGACGTCGCGCCAGAGCCCAAGCCAGAGCACAGCCGAAGCGTCGCGGTGAACGGGCCGCCGACGGGGGGCCGGAGACTGTCTCCGATGAACAACTGGTGACCGTTGGCCCCTACGACGTCGCTGAGGCGCCCGACGACGGCCGGATCAGGCTGGATCTCGGTTCGCTGCGGCTGCCGGTACCCCAGGGGGCCCAACTCCAGGTGGAGGTGGACAGTTCTGGCCCGGTGCGGGCGGTACACCTGATGACTGGGGTGGGTCAGGTCACGCTCACCCCCTACGCCGCCCCGCGCAGCGGCGGGCTGTGGCGCGAGGTCTGCAGGGAGCTGGTGGCCCGGCTGCGGGCCGACGGTGCGCG
>JBGSWT010000652.1:0-2200 GCA_041751815.1 Pseudonocardiaceae bacterium | reverse complement strand
CGTCAGCCCGGCCCGGACGCGGGCGGTACGCACGAGCGCGCCGGCCTCGTCCTTGGTCATCATCGGTTCCACGGTGTTCCTCCTGCTGGACGGCGGACGTGACCCGGGCGGGCGCTGCTCACGCCAGCTGCCCCACCTTGGCCGGCACGGGCGCCATCGTGTCCGACGCCTCCCCGCGGGTGCGACCGGGCCGGGCGTGGGTGAAGTACAGGGTCAGCCCGACGAAGAGCAACCCGCCCGCCAGGTTGCCCAGCACGGTGGGGATCTCGTTCCACAGCAGGTAGTCGGCCACGGTGAACTCGCCGCCCAGCATCAAGCCGATCGGGAACAGGAACATGTTGACGACGGAGTGCTCGAAGCCGAGGTAGAAGAAGATGATGATCGGCATCCACATGCCGAGGACCTTGCCCGACACGCTGGTCGACATCATCGCGGCCACCACGCCGGTGGAGACCATCCAGTTGCACAGGACCCCGCGCACGAACAGCGTGAGCATGCCTGCCGCACCGAACTCCTCGTAGCCGACCGTGCGCGCGGCACCGATCTCCGCCAGCCGCTGCCCCACGGCGTTGGGGTCGGTGGCGAACCCCATGGTGAGGGTGATCGCGATCATCACGGCGACCGTGAGCGCCCCCGCGAAGTTGCCGACGAGCACCAGGCCCCAGTTGCGCAGCATGGACCTCCACGTCACGCCCGGCCGCCTGGCGATCAGGGCGAGGGGCACGAGCGTGAACACGCCGGTCAGCAGGTCGAAGCCCAGCAGGTAGATCAACGAGAACCCGACCGGGAAGAGCAGCGCACCGACCAGCGCGTTGCCCGTCTGCACCGTGATGGTGACGGCGAAGCCCGCCGCCAGGCCCAGGATCGCGCCCGCCATGTATCCCCGGATGAGCGTGTCGCGCGTGCCCATGAGGGCTTTGGACTGGCCGGCTTCGACCATCTTCTCGACGAACTCGGGTGGGCTGACGTAGGACACGGGATCTCCTCGGTCAAGGGGTGCCACGTTGGTGCAGGCGGAGACGTAATCGTGCAAGAGGCGTGTTACGCGCAGGTATGCCCGTCGTGTCCCCAGCGTGCCGTTCGTCGGATGTCACGCCCCGCGAGCTGCGCAACGAGAACGCGAAGGTGATGGAGGCTGTGACGACGGGCGAGACCTTCGTCGTCACACGCAACGGCGAACCGGTTGCAGAGCTCCGGCCGCTGCGGGCAGGTCGTCGTGCCTTCATCTCTCGCGAGGAGGTCGCGGCGCTGGCGAGGACGGGCGTGCGCATCGACCGCGATCAGTTCCGGGCCGACCTCGACCGGGTGACTCACCGGGGACCGTGACATGACGTCCGGGCTCGTGGACACCTCGGCCGTCATCGACTGGCACGATCCGGTCGTCATCGAGGCGTTACCGGACCAGATGGCAATCTCCGCGATCCCACGCCAACGGCCTCGCCCGCCGAGGCCGGCCCTGACCTGCGAAATCTCTGCCTACAGCGGTGGAGCGGGCGACGAGAATCGAACTCGCGTTCTCAGCTTGGGAAGCTGATGTTCTGCCGCTGAACTACGCCCGCAGCGGTGCTGGACGGCACTCTACTAGCCTCCGCCCATGCTGCTCAGCGACCGCGACCTCAAGGCCGCCCTCGCTTCCGGACGCCTCGGCCTCGCCCCCTACGACGAGGCGATGGTCCAGCCCAGCAGCATCGACGTGCGGCTGGACCGGTACTTCCGGGTCTTCGCCAACCACCGCTACACCCACATCGACCCGGCCATCGCGCAGGACGACCTCACCGAGCTGCTCGAGCCCGACGGCGAGGAGCCGTTCATCCTGCACCCCGGCGAGTTCGTGCTCGGGTCCACGCTCGAGGTCATCTCGCTCGCCGACGACCTCGCGGCGCGGCTCGAGGGGAAGGCGCTCGGCCTGGACACCGAGGTCCCCACGCCGTGGGGATGGACGACCATGGAGCACCTCGAGGTCGGCGACGACGTCTTCGACGACTCGGGTGCTGCGACCCGGGTGGTCGCGGCGACGGACGTCATGACGGACCGCCCGTGCTTCGAGGTCCTGCTGTCCGACGACAGCCGGTTCATCGCGGACGCCGGCCACCTCTGGCTCACCCGGACCAAGGCCGAGCGGGCACGGGGTGACGTGGGCCGCAGCCGCACCACCGCGCAGCTCGCGGCGACGGTGCGGGTCGGCCATGAGTGGAACCAC
>JBGSWT010000651.1:0-2342 GCA_041751815.1 Pseudonocardiaceae bacterium | reverse complement strand
CGCCAGGCCGGCGGCCGGACCCCGTTTCGATCACCGATCGGAACAAGGACCGCCGGACGCCGAGCCCCAGTGAGGGGTGAGCGCTGGCGCGCGAAGTCGACCCGCACACGGGCCGCTCTTGCAGTGTACGGCGTGTCCTGCGGTCGACCCAGCCGAGGTAGGGCTGCCGTACGCAGCTGTCCACAGTGCTTGCCGCATCCACAGCGGTGCACTCCGTCGCTGGGCAGTCGCGGTCGGCGCCGGGACGCTGTCCCGCGTGTCTCGGATTCTGATCTGCGCCCTGCTCGTCACGGTACTGTTCGTCACGGTGCTGTCCGGCGGCGGTGCGGGGGCTGGAATGGTCGCTGTGACCGGCTTGGCGCTGCCGCCTGGGACGGACGAGGCCGGAGAGCCGCGGCATCGCACCGGGATGTTCGGCTGGCCACTGGCTGGACGTCCGGCTGTGGTCCGAGCTTTCGAGGCACCGGCGCTGCCGTATGGGCCGGGGCATCGCGGTGTCGACCTGGCTTCCGTAGCCGGAGCGCCGGTGCTCGCCGCCGGTGCCGGCACAGTGGTGTTCGCCGGAGTGGTGGCCGGCCGCGGTGTCGTGTCGGTGGATCATCCAGGCGGGCTACGCACGACGTATGAGCCGGTGTCGCCTATCGTCACCGCCGGAGACCAGGTGGCCAGGGGCGAGCAGCTCGGTACCGTGCAGCTCGGCCATCCCGGCTGCACCGCTGCTGCCTGCCTGCACTGGGGTGTGCGGCGCGGTCCCAACGAGTACCTGGATCCGCTGCGCCTGGTGGTGATGGCACGAGTGCGGCTGCTGCCCATCGACGGCCTGCCCACCGTTGACGCCGAGGATTCAGCCGGCGGAGGCGTCGGCCATCTTGCTCCGTAGCCGGAGCACCGCTCTGGTGTGCAGTTGGCAGGCCCTCGACTCGGTAACCCCGAGTACCCGGCCGATCTCGGCGAGGGTGAGGTTCTCGAAGTAGTACAGGGACACCACCACCCGGTCCCGGTCGGTGAGTTGCGAGATCGCCTCGGCGAGCAGGCGCCGGCTCTCGACCCAATCAAGGACTGCGCCCGGCTCGTCCATCTGGTCGTCGGGCAGCATCTCGGCAAGCGACGTGCCACCGCGACTGACGGCGATGAGTTCATCCAGCGCAACCACGCTGGTCAGTTGCAGCTGGGCATAGAGTTCCCGCAGGTCGGCAAGGGTGATGCCAAGCTCCGCAGCCACCTCGGCGTCGCTGGCGGAACGCTGCAACCGCCGCTCCAGACTCTCCAGCGCACGCTCGACATCCCGGGCCCGGCTGCGCACCGAACGGGGCACCCAGTCCTGCGCCCGCAGCTCGTCCAGAATCGCGCCGCGGATCCGCTGCATCGCGTAGGTCTCGAACTTAAAACCACGCTCAGGCTCGTACCGGTCGATGGCCTCCCACAGGCCGAACACGCCGGACTGCACGAGATCGGCGATGTCGACATGGGCGGGCAGTCCGGTTCCCACCCGACCGGCCACGTACTTCACCAGCGGCGCGTAGTGCAGGAGCAGCCTGTCACGTAGCGTCGCGTTCCGATCCTTGCCGTAGGCGCGCCACAGCGCGACGATGCCGGCTTGAACCTCCTCGGCCCTGGCCGTCGCATCCCAGTCATCCCAGCTAGCGGGCACAGAAGCGACCGGGGCGACGGCGGTCAGGATGCGGTCGCGACCCCCGGATTGCTCAGGAACGGGGGTGGCTCCGGTCATGGATCGCCTTCAGCCTCTCGACAGTAACGTGCGTGTAGAGCTGCGTGGTGGCGAGCGTAGCGTGACCGAGTAGCTCCTGAACGGTGCGAAGGTCCGCGCCGCCCTCCAGCAGATGAGTGGCAGCGCTGTGCCGCAGCCCGTGCGGCCCCATATCCGGAAGACCGGTCACCGCGCCGATCACGTCATGCACGACGGCTCGAACGATCCGCTGATCGACTCGTCCACCACGTGCTCCGAGGAACAGCGCCGCAGCTGAATGGGACTGCATGAGAACCGGGCGCCCCTGTTCGATCCAGCGACGCACAGCGCGTTGCGCGGGCAACCCATACGGCACTGCACGTTCCTTCGCGCCCTTGCCCAAGACCCGGACCAGCCGTCGCTGCTCGTCGAGGTCGCCGAGATCAAGCCCACAGAGCTCGGCGACACGTATTCCCGTCGCGTACAACAACTCCACCACCGCGTGATCACGCAAGGCAACCGGATCTGCCTCGGCGGCACCCCGTTGCGCCGCGTGGAGTGCCGCCGCCGCCTGTTCCGGGTGCAGCACCGGGGGCAGGACTCGATGGGGCCGCGGCGCGACCAGTCGCAGCCCCGGGTCGCTGACCAGCAGACC
>JBGSWT010000650.1:0-1549 GCA_041751815.1 Pseudonocardiaceae bacterium | reverse complement strand
CGATGTCGGTGTCGGACAGCTGCACGGCATGCGCGGCCAGCACCCGGGCGTGCCGGCCGGAGTCATCGCTGCCCAGCACCCCGAGATGTTCCAGCAGCAGTGGCACCGAGCCGTACTGGCCCCGGATCGCGGTGTCCTCGCCGGTGGTCTCCGCGACATGGATGTGTAGCAACGCACCGCGTTCCCGAGCGGCTGCGCTGGCTGCCACCAGTGCCTCGGGGGGCAGCGTGTAGGCGGCGTGCGGGCCGTATCCCAGCTCGATGCGCTCACCGGGTCCGAAGCGGATTCCGTCGGCGTCGATCCACCGGCTGATGCCGTCGAGCATCTGTTCCCAGGTGCCCAGCCGGTCCCAGCCTGGGGCCGCGATGATGCCCGGTGTCACCACCGCGCGGCTCCCGGCGGCCAGCACCGCGTCCACCACCGCGTGGTTGTAGAAATACATCTCCACGCTGGTGGTGATGCCGGCGCCGAGCATCTCCAAGGCGCCGACCAGCATTCCGGCCCGCACATCGTCAGCATCGACCCGTACCTCGGTAGGCCAGATCACCTCGGTCAACCAGCGCATCAGCGGCAGGTCCCCGCCCAGCCCGCGCAGGGCGATCATCGCAGTGTGCGCATGGGCATTGACCAGCCCGGGCATCAGAATGCCGGTGAGCGCCCGCACCGGTCCGGGCGCTGGCGGCGCCTCGGCCGAGGACCCGAGGTGGGAGATCCGGCCGGCACTGTCGACGTCCACCACAGCGTCGCGGAGCACACTGCACTGCTCGTCGCAGGGCAGTATCACCGGTGCAGCTAGCCGCATCATGGGGAGGGTTCCGCGGGGGTGTACCGCAGCAGAGCCGACAGCGGCCGCAACGGGGGCAGCCAGGCGCCCTCGGGAGGCAATGTCTCGAGAGTGATCCGGGGCAGCGGCTGCAGGAACAACTCCGGGATGTCCTCCAGGTCCTCGAAGTCCAGCACCCCGGAGTTGACCGCGAACGACGCATGCTCCCGGAACCCGAGCACGGTGACCTGGACGCCGTCAGCTACCAGGACCTCCAGCGGCTCCCGGAAGGCGCGACTGTCCCCGGAGGCCACCAACAGCTGGCGCAGCACACCCTGCTCGTGGCGGGATTGGATATGCGCGAGCATGTCCTCGTCGATGTCCGATTCATCGATCTTGGGCTTGGCGAACACCGCGAAGCCGGTGTTGCGCAGCGCCTCCACCCACGGTCGCACGAAGTCCGTGCTGCTCGGTGCGACGTTGGTGAAGACCGTGGCCTCGGCTTCCGTCTCGGACCCGGCACGGGCGATCAGCCAGCGACCCAGTGCGTCGAACCTCGGCCGTGACGCGGAGCTGGGGCGTCCGCCGAGGATCGAGCCCAGGCTCATGTCGATGTTGGGCGCGTCCCAGACGAGCAGTGTGGTCGGAGCCATCGGGAGCTGGGCCGGGTTCATGGTCACCGATGCTAGACGCGAGTGAGAAGCAGATCGCGCACGGCGCGGCCCTCGTCCCGGGCGCGCTGCTCGAACTTGGTCACCGGCCGCCACGCCGGCCGGGGCGCGAAGC